>JBBRJC010000246.1:0-6181 GCA_038220135.1 Bryobacterales bacterium
ATTCAAGGCTCTGCCGTGGAGGTGGGGTAAATGTTTGAAAAGCAATATGCGTCGCTGCTGGTGATCCCGTTTGCAATGGCCATTGCATCGGTACTAAATCAGGGCACCGGTGGTCCAGAACCTCCTGCGAAGCCGACTTTAGCAAAACCAACAAACTCACCAACTGCCGATCCCGCAAAACAAAATGCTTGGCCGATGAAGACTGCCTGCCACGTTCTTGCTGACTATTTTGATGTTCAAGCCCCAGAACCAACTAAAGCGAAGTCCGTAAAGATCTCGATCACCGACGAGAGCGGCAAGGTGTCTAAGTTGACGATTCCTGCGCAGGAAGAACCGGAAGAACCGAAATGCGATGACGTTTTGAAGGATGAACTGTCAAGAATTGAAGCTTTAAAGCAAGTCGAAGCACTTTTCGTTTTTATTCCCGATCCCAATTCCAGTTCACTCTCACTGGAAACGGACCGGTCCCTGGATTCGATCCGAAGGGCTTTCAACGAAAAGGGTTTCATTCCATATCGAACAAATATTCTGCCATGGAAGCCAATAAAAGTTTCTGCTGACGGAAAGGGCGGCGAACAGAAGCTGGACCCAAAAGATGCAGATCGGCCCGGGGTTTGGCTGTTCCGTGATGTTCGTCCAGAAAGCAATGAACTGAAGCTGGTTTTTCTAATTGGTGATAGTCCTATCGCCGGCATTTCCAAAGCGCAATTCCATAACGCAGTATCGCAATGGAAGCAGTTGCATCCAATTGAAACATTTCCTAAACTAGCGCCATTGCAGATTGTTGGACCTGTGTTCTCCGGATCGGTCAAATCTTTGGGAATTGCACTAAAAACTGAAATCACTTCATCTAAAAAAGACAATTGGATCGATGGCATCAATGCAGTTAGCGGAACAGCAGAATTGAATAACCTCCAGACAGCTTTAAGATCAGCCGCAGGAGACCCCCCTGATTTTAGAATTGAATTGAAGCAACTGGCGAAAACAAACGCATTGGATAAGTTGCTGGCATATATGCCGTCTGGGAAAAAAGCTGTATTGAGCGAAGGAGATACTGCATTTGGCAGTGCCGCCTTCCTAAAGAAGTCAGCCACTAACGACGAAATTGAACATTTTAGTTACTCGCGTGACCTGCTAAATCTGCGGAGCGCCTACGAATCGGATTCCGACTTGATGTCGCGGATCTTTCCAAAAAGTTTGCACGCCGATCAATTGCCTTTGCACTTTGGGAGCTCCCATTCTCCTGCCGATGCACTGTCCATTTTTGCACCACACAATTCAGCCGTATCGCAACAACTCAGCCTCCGGCATTTCGCCAGTTCACTTCACCGGCGGCGCTTCAATAGCTTGATCATCGTGGGATCAGATAGCTTGGATTGGGTGTTTCTAGCACGCTTTTTCCAGGAGGCAGCGCCCAATCTGCGTTTGGGAGTACTCGATTCTGATGTATTGCTTGACCGCGAGGCAGGATCCGTTTCGCTGCGGGGAGTCTTAACAATTTCCCAACAACCAACCGGCGCAGTGGCGAACAAACAAATTGAACATCCTGGTGGAACTGCTTTTGGAATTTATCGAGCAACTAAGAGTTTCCTTCTCTCGAAGGATGAGATTTTAGAAATGCCTGCAACAGTAATTTCTGTAGTCGGGTTCGATGGTGAATGGCCATTAAAGGTTTACTGTCCCGATACAATTCAATCCAGCGAACCGGACCCATGGAAATTTGTCCACACGCGTTCCTTAATTGCTTTCCTGGTGCTGCTATCGTTGCTCACCATCGTGCCGGGTATTGCGCATTTCTTTCTAAAAGACCAGGCACACAATCAAGGCAAATACAAACCGGCATTTGAACTCATGCAGATTCTCTATCCATTTAGCAGAGGAGGCGCCACCCACGCAACAGGCCTCGAATTGGAACGGCTATCCTGGCTGCGCCTATTGCCGTGGACTGGAGTCTTGGCACTGATTGTTCCATTTGTCCCAGCGGTGATGGAACCAACGAGTGGTAAAGTGTTTCCGGCTGTATTCGCCCGTTATCTGTCTTTCTCTGATGGTATTTCTCCGATACTGCCATTGTGCGCATTGTTGCTTGGAATTCACGCCTGTGTGTGGAGCCGGGTTCGTTGTTGTTATCTCGCCGCGTATTCCTACTATCCCAAACCTAGTCCGCTGCCTGCATCGAAGGAATCGAGCCCGAAGGGTAAGGATGAGGATGAAGAGGTTGCAATTCTACTGGAAGCGGTTGACAAAGGAACAACGAGGTTTTTTGGATGGTCTTTTTGGATATGGCTCTGTTTAAGTATCATTGTTGCGATTTTATACGATTTGAGAATTTTTGACGTTGAAGCTCATTCTTTCCGAGCAAATCCAGGCATCTGGACAATTCTGTTTTGTCTGCTAGGAGCGCTTGCGGTTAATACAATTTGGCGTTTTGGTGCTTTGTGGATGTCCTTGCAGCGCCTCTTGCGTCGATTGGAATATCACCCGCTGCGAACAGGCTTTACGAACCTTCCTGACCGCGTCTCCTGGACGTCAATTTGGTCCATCGGCGGGCTACGCCCAACCATGGTTGGACTCCAGATGACCGCAGATTTCCTAAGCGCGATTTCTGGCAAGCGGGAAGTCAACAAAACCACTGTCGAAAGCATTAAAGAAGAAACGGACTTACGTTCCGACATTGACACCTTTATGAGCAAGGTACACACCGGTAAGTTTCTCTCGGCGGAAGGCGCTTGCGCGGACCTCTCTAAAATCAAGAAAAACGTTGTTACTATTTGCGGGAATTACATCACACAATTGAGCGGAGGAGCATGGGATGTGGAGCGCATTGAAGGATGGCGTCATTCAGCCGAAGCTGAAAAGAAAGATTCTTCCAAGTCCACGATGTTGCATTTTCCATTAAGCATGAAAACGGAAAATGGTGCCACAACCACCATTGAAAAGGTCAAGGTTACAGACGTAAATGACCTGAACAATCTGAAAGCCCAATTTGTCGCATTGCAGTACGCTGCCTTCATCCGCTACGCCTTCATGCAATTGCGCAATCTGCTCGGCTACCTCGGCATTTCCCTCACCCTGCTGTTCATTGCCCTCAACGTGTACCCGTTTCAGCCGATCAGCACCATGACAAATTTCGCCACCCTCCTTTTTGCGCTGGCCGCAGTTACCGTCATCTCCACTTTCTATTTGATGGACCGAGATCCGCTATTGAGCCGTCTATCAAACACAGAGCCAGGAAAACTCGATTCCGGCTTCGGGGTGCGCCTGTTGCAATTCGGTGCCCTCCCCACCATTACATTTCTGGCCACCCATTTCCCTGTCGTAGGTACAGGGCTCATGAAACTCGCCCAACTCATACCAGGCCTGGCGAAGCTCTAATCCCGGGAAACGATTACATTAAGTTCATTATGAATCCTTAACAAACTATGGCGAAGATCCGGCGCACAACAAAGCCAATCCCGGGGCATGCCGCTTAAAACAGAATTAGCATCCATTGTTCTGCAGTGCCGTACCGGAGAATAAACGAATCGTACAAACGAACCCAAACCCCGCAATCCGATCTCAAAACAAACGCCGTCACTGCACTTTTTAACCTCGATTTCCCCCCTTATCAACACCTTCCAAAATACGAAGCGTCATCTCTCAAAGCCGCAAGGTTAAACTCAACCGAAGCCGCGCTCAAAGAGGTGTCATGCAAAACGCCATATCGAACATCAATCGCCCCCAAACATCGATAACTCAAACCAACCACCCTATCACCCCGGGCATTTGTATTTTATCCAGCACTCCGCAACATTCCACCACCCATTGCCGCCCTGCTTCCGCTAGAATAAAAGGAGTCCGAAGCGCGCCCACCGGCGCCTTGCGCGAGAAACCTATAAAAATGCTGAAACCCCAGGCAGAAGTCCACGACGATCTGAACCCAATTGAAACTAGTGAATGGCTGGAGGCACTCGATCAAGTTATCGACGAGGCTGGACCGGACCGGGCCCAATACCTGCTCCAAGCCGTCGAAAGGCGCGCCGCTCTTCATGGAGTTGGCGCCACCAAAGACGTCACTACACCCTATATCAACACGATCCCCGTTGAAGCCGAAGTACCCTATCCAGGCGACCGGGAAATCGAACGCCGCATCAAGACTTTCGTGCGCTGGAATGCGCTTGCGATGGTTGTGCGGGCCAACAAATATGATCCGGGTATCGGTGGCCATATCGCCACCTACGCCTCGCAAGCCGCACTGATGGAAGTCGGGTTAAACCACTTCTTCCGCGGCGGCATCGACGGCCAACCGGGCGACCTTATCTACTTCCAGGGCCATGCTTCCCCAGGCATGTACTCGCGCGCTTTCCTTGAAGGCCGCCTGACCAATGATCACCTGCTGAATTTCCGCCACGAATTGCGCGAAACTCCAGGCCTCAGCTCCTATCCGCACCCCTGGCTAATGCCCGATTTCTGGCAGTTCCCAACGGTTTCCATGGGTCTGGGCCCACTTAACGCCATCTATCAGGCACGCTTCATGCGTTACCTGGAAAACCGCGGACTCCTGGCCGCCACCGGTCGCAAAGTCTGGGCGTTTCTGGGCGATGGCGAAACCGACGAAGTGGAATCGCTCGGCGCTATTACCCTCGCATGCCGCGAAAAACTCGATAATCTGGTGTTCGTCGTCAATTGTAACCTCCAGCGGCTCGATGGCCCGGTGCGTGGCAACGGCAAAATCATCCAGGAACTGGAAGGCGTCTTTACCGGCGCTGGCTGGAAAGTAATCAAGCTGATTTGGGGTCAGGAATGGGACGATCTTCTCGCTCGCGACACCACCGGCCTGCTAATCAAACGCATGGGCGAAGTGCTCGACGGCGAGTATCAAGGTTATAAAGTAAAGGGCGGCGCATATGTTCGCGAAGCCTTCTTCGGTAAATACCCTGAATTACTGGAATTGGTTAAGCATTTAAGTGATCTGCAGATTGAACGCCTCCGCCGCGGTGGCCACGATCCGCACAAGATCTACAACGCCTATAAAGTAGCAACCTCAAACACCAATGGGCCAACCGTAATTTTGGCGCACACCGTGAAGGGTTACGGCATGGGCGAAGCCGGCGAAGGCCGCAACTTTACCCACCAGCAGAAAAAGTTGAACGAAGATCAGTTGCTCTACTTCCGCGACCGCTTCTCCATTCCCATCACAGACGAACAGGCCTCTCATTGCGAGTTCATCAAGCTTCCCGAAGCCGATGAAAAATACATGCAGGCTCGCCGTGCTGAATTGGGCGGTCCGCTGCCCATTCGCAGACACGATCCAATCACTATCCAAGCTCCGGCGATTGAAAAGTTTGCCGACGCTTTGGCCGGCTCACAAGGCCGGGCCATTTCCACAACCATGGCCGTAGTCCGTATTATGACAGTGCTGTTGAAGGACGCCGAACTGGGCAAATACATTGTGCCAATCGTCCCCGACGAAGCCCGCACATTCGGTATGGATTCGCTGTTCCGTCAAGTCGGCATATACGCCAGTCAGGGTCAGCTTTATAAGCCGGTTGATTCTGAACAATTCCTGTTCTATCACGAATCGAAAAACGGCCAGATTCTGGAAGAAGGCATCACCGAAGCCGGTTCCATGGGCAGCTTCACCGCCGCCGGTACCGCATACAGCAATTACGGCTTGCCGCTGATTCCGTTGTACATCTACTATTCGATGTTCGGATTCCAGCGTATTGGCGATATGGTCTGGGCGTTTGCCGATGCCCGTGGCAAAGGCTTCCTGCTTGGTGCCACCGCCGGACGTACCACGCTTTCCGGTGAAGGCCTCCAACACCAGGACGGCCATAGCCATGTGCTGGCCTCAACCGTGCCAACTTGCGCCTCCTATGATCCCGCCTTCGCTTTTGAACTGGCTGTGATTATTCAAGATGGCATCAAGCGCATGTACCAGCAGAACGAAGACCGTTTCTATTACCTCACCGTCAGCAATGACGACTACGCACAGCCGGCCATGCCTGCTGGTGTGGAACCAGGTATTCTGCGTGGCTTGTACTGCTTCCGTCCCGCAGCCAACGGAAATGCCGACGCGCTGCTGTTCGGTAGTGGTGCGATCTTCAACGAAGCACTGAAAGCAGCCGATATCCTTGCTGAAAAGTACGGTGTCCATGCTGACGTCTATAGCGTAACCAGCTATAACGAATTGCGTCGC
>JBBRJC010000247.1:0-6180 GCA_038220135.1 Bryobacterales bacterium
ATCAGTTCGTTCGCGCCGTGTGGATCTACTGATCCTGCTCAACAATGACACGATTTTACATATAGAGCTTCAGAGCCACAATCATCGTGACATGGCGTTGCGAATGGCGGAATATTATTTTCTGTTGGTGCGAAAGTATAAGAAGCCGGTTCGGCAAGTTGTTATTTATCTTGGCGCCCCGAAGATGTCGATGCCGAACCGTCACGATTCCGAGTCAGTTAGCTTCTGCTATGAGCTGCGCGATATTCGGAGTTGGAATGCGGATGACCTGCTCGAAAGTGATCATGAAGCGGATTACGTGCTGGCGATGCTTGCCGGTGGCCGTGAGGATAGCCTGCAACTAATTCGCGACGTGCTGGTCAAGATCGGCAAGATGAGCGGGCCTGCGAAAGAGAAAGCTTTGGCCTTTGCGGGCGTACTTTCCGGGTTGCGTGGATTTGAGAGAATAGTGTTTGAGGAGACGATTCGAATGGGCCAGGTGATCGATTGGAAGAAGAACGAGATCCTTCGCAATTTGTATGCAGAAGGGGCCTTGAACAGGGACTTGAACAGGGACTTGAACTAGGCGTTGAAAGGGGCCGTGGACAGGGTATGGCCAAAATCTTCAGAACGGTTTTGACCGCAACCTTCGGACCACTTCCGAAATGGGCTAATGAGCGAATTGCGCGGGCGAACCCTGTGCAACTTGAACTGTGGGCGGCCAACGCAGTAGGTTCGAAATCGCTGGAAAGTGTACTCGGCCCAAAGTGAAAGTCACGATGCACGCCCAGCCTAAACCTTAGACGCCTCCGGATGCACATACGGAGCCCGATACGGTCGCTTCAGCGTCCTGTTAGCCTCCGCATCACCCTTGACCTGTTGCTTCGCCTCATCCCACGCCAGCGTACGTCCCAACTTCATTGAAAGATTCGCAAGTATACAGCTAGCCGTAGAAATGTAGCCTTGCTCAATATCCGCCACAGGCTTCTGCCGCGAATCAATGCACTCCAGGAAATTCTTCATATGGCCGCGAATCGCCGGCGCAACGTGCCGTTCCAAATCCTTCTCAGTCTTATCTTCAGGAAATTGCTCATATTCGTAAACCACGTCTTTGTGAACCACGTCACCCTTCGCTGGAATGAAATCGTAGCCCATCACGCTAGCCTTCAACGTACCCTTGTCGCCATAGAAAGTGGCACCCCACGGATACTTCGCATCGGGCGCCGCACCATAACTACGATGGTTCCAAATCACTTTCAAATCGCCGAAATCAAAGGTAGCCGTTTGCGTGTCCGGGATGTTCGCTTTGCTCTCTTTGTCAACCAGAATGCCACCGCTTGAGGAAACGCTTTTCGGAAATCCAAGATCCAGCATCCAACGCGTCATATCCAACATGTGAACGCACATGTCGCCCATAATCCCGTTGCCATATTCTTCGAATGAACGCCAGCGCCGTGGATGAACCCATTCGTTATATGGCCGTGCCGGTGCAGGTCCTGTCCACGCTTCGTAATCCAGATAGTCAGGCGCAGGTCCACCCTTTGGCTGACCCGTTGCCCGCATGTGGTAATAACAATAAATCTCCACCACACCAATCTTGCCCAGCTTTCCTTCTTTGATGAATCGGTCACGCGCCTCAATCAAATGTGGCGTAGAACGGCGTTGCGTACCCACCTGCACCACACGTTTATACTTGCGCGCAGCCGCAAGCATGGCCTGCCCTTCGGCAATATCAACGCTCACCGGCTTTTGCACCCACACATCCAGCCCTGCCTTCACCGCATCGATCATCGGAAGCGCGTGCCAATGATCCGGCGTGTCGATCAGAACTAAATCAAGATCCCTCGCAGCCAGCATTTCTTTGTAGTTTGAATAGGTGCGAGGCTTCTTCTTCGATGCCTGACGGCCCGCTACAATATCGGCACACTCCGACAGCATGCGTTTGTCCACATCGCACAAAGAAAGAACTTCTACCGGCGCCACTTGCACCAGTCGAAGCAGGTCGCTCTTGCCATACCAACCACAACCGATCAGTCCCACTCGCCGGGTCTTCTGATCTGCAAACGGGGCCGCGAAATTTGCGGAAGCGCCTAACAAGCCCGCCGTTCCAGCGCCTATGAAATTACGTCGATTCATGATCATTTCCTAGTCAGATATTTATTGAAATAGCAGTGGTGCGAATTCGGCAAGGTAGGCACGCCAAACAGTATAAGTATGCGCCCCCTCGGTGGCATGGAAAGTGTGGTTGATACCATGCGTCTTCAGCGTCGCCGAAAGTTTCGTAGCGCGATCAAACACCGTATCCTGCTTGCCACAGCCAATCCAGAACAGCTTCAACTTCTTGTTGGTTCCCGCCGGATCGTTAAGCACTTTGGCGAACCGGGTTTCAAAATCAGCCCCCGGCGCGGAACTAAAAACTGCAACTGCGTCAAACATGCCAAGGTGGCTGAGGCCAATGAAAAGCGAATGGCCGCCGCCCATCGACAGTCCGGCCATTGCATTATTCTTGGAACCAGCAGCAATGCGGTATTTCGCCTCAACAAACGGTGCCACATCCTTGATCAAATATTCGTCGAAAAGTGTAGTGTTCTTCGCTTGCAATTCCCGGGCAGCACCGAAAGGCACGGCATGCGTATAAGGCATCACCACAACCATCGGAACGGCTTTCTTGCCGGCAATCAAATTGTCAATTATAAAGTTGGCATTGCCAGCAGTAACCCATCCCGCGGCAGTATCGTTGCTCCCATGCAGCAGATAAAGTACTGGGAATTTCTTACTGGTCTGCTTGTCATACCCCGGCGGAGTGTAGATCCAGATTGCACGCGTATCGCCAAGCACGGAAGACTTTTGCCAGTTAATCTCCACCGCACCGTGCGGCACATCGCGTGTCTGCCAAATCGCAGGCGTATCCGCCGGCACCTCTAGCAGGCTTGCCGAAGTGCGCGATCGAAGCTTCATCCGGGGATTGATAGGGTCGGCCATTGTGACGTCGTCCACAATGAAGTTGTAAATGTAGATGCTTGGTTCCAGCGGCCCTAGCGTGATGTTCCATACACCAGTGGCGTCCTTTGTCATCGGCCGCTTCGTGTTCACCGGCATCCAATCGCCATAGAAAAAGACCTCTTGGGCTTTAGGCGCCTTAAGGCGGAAAGTGACCGAGCGATCAGTTCTCACATCTGGGGATACAAGGTTGTCTGGGTTTGTTTGCGCGAATCCGGGCAGTGCAGCCGCAAGAAAGAGGAGGAGGAAGTGCAATCGCAACATGGGACTTCTATCATATTCCCAATGAGTGGGCCGGGGCTATGGCGTCCGGCCCACTCATTGGCACAAGTGGAAAAACTATGCCTTGATCTTGTTCAGGAATTTTCCATCCGCACCCTTTTCACGGTAGCCTTCGTGGCACGGTTTACAGGTGGCTCCAACTGCCTTGAATGCGTCCCCAGCTTTGGCTGCGTCTTTCTTCTTGAGAGCCTTGGTAATGTCGTTGGCAGCGGCGGTTCCCTTCTTCGCAAGCGCGGCAGCTTCCGGCTTACCAGCCTTCGCCCAATACTTTTCCATCGCTTTGAATTCAGCCTTCAGCTTCGTGGCTTCAGCAGCGGCCTTGGCTTCATCTTTAGCGGCAAGCGCCTTATTTGTAGCTCCATTAGCGGCGAAGGCTGACTTCATGATGTCCTGAAACGGACGGTCTGCTGCCATGCCTATGCTCAAGGTCAATCCTGCAACTGTAAGAATTTTCTTAATTCGATTCATAGCTCTCCTTATGCGGTGCTCCTTTGGTTTGGAGTGATGTGTGAGGGTGACGGATCCCGGTCTTTACCCGAGTCCATCCATAAAACCCTATCAGATTTCGACCCCAGGCGGAAATTTCAGCCTCGCTAAACATTTCCTGCGCGGTTTGTTTTGTGCGATGATGAGGATGTTTATGCCGCTGTTTCGTATTTTTCGCATGAAAGAATCTGCCCAGCAATCATTTCGTTGGGCACCCCATACCTGCGGGGTTACGGCCGTCAAGCCGAAGGATTACCAGGAAGGTGGCGTGGTTGAAGCGCCAGGCATTTATCAGGCGTGGCACCAGCTACGCGAAACTGCAGAGGCTTTGCAGTTGGGCGACATCCTGGAATCTGCCGACAATGCTGAGTTGCGAGTGTGCAAGTATGTTGGGTTTGAAGAAGCCAAATGGGTGCTTCCTGAAACCAAACTACCATCCGACTTGAAACAACCTAACTTGCAGGTTGAGCAACCAGTCGAAGCTATTAGTACAATTTAAGAGATGGCCTGCGGACTCGATCCGCTGCATCTAGTGCAGGGTGTGCCTGGTGCAGTTCCGGTAAATTTGTACGCCCTGGTTGGTTACATCCCCGCACCTCTTGGCGATTTCCTTGACGGACTTCGCGCTCAGTTGGTTCCGGATTGCCGATTAAGATCACACGTGTCTCTACTGCCGCCACGTCCTATTACGGGGGCCAGAGATGCCGCTTGGCGACAGATTCTGCAGATGGCCGAACGCAATCCGTCCTTTCACATCCAGCTCGGTAATATCGAAGTTTTTGAAGAAACCTCGGTCATTTACGTGAGCCTTGACAGTGGCAGTTCTGAACTGAGACGCATTCACGCACTCTTGAATCACGATTCGCTAGGTTTCGACGAGCCATTCCCATACCATCCGCACATCACCCTGGCACAGAAATTCCCACCCGGGGATTTGCCACGTTTGAGGGAAATCGCAGTTTCCGCTTGGGCTGGTTATGCAGGCCTTCGCAGTTTTGATGTGGATATGATCACATTTGTTCAAAACAGTTTGCTTCCCGGAATTGAAGCCAACGGTGCCCCTTGCAATACATGGATAGATCTCGCCGAATGCCGCATGGCACGTTAACACTCCAAGCATCAAGGTGCTTTCGTGGTAGCATCTTAGTGTGCGAACCACCATTACGCTCGAAGATGATGTCCGTGAAAAAATCGAACTGGAAATGAGAACCCAGGGAAAGACCTTCAAGGATGCTATTAATGATCTCGTGCGTCTTGGTGCTACGAGTAGGCCAAGTGCGTCCAAAAAGCGGAAGTCTCCATTCAAACCTATGGCAATGGACTTTGATCCAGGAATCACAGATGAAGATCTAAATCGCCCTTGGGAGCTTTTAGATAAAATCAATGGCCCCTGGCCGCTGAAGCGCGATCAATGACGCTTCTTGACGCCAACATATTAATCCACAACCAGAATAGTCAATCCGCATTGCACCAGCATTGCAAAGATTGGCTGGACGAAGAATTGGAATCAGGCCGTGTTATTGCAGTCTGCTGGCTTGTATTATTCGCCTACTTGCGAATCACAACCAATCGTCGAATTTCCAAACATCCGGTACCATCCGCCCTGGCATTGAAGACCTGCAGCGAATTTATCCGCCTGGACAATGTGCGTGTCTTGGATCCTGGCCCAAGACACCTGGAAATTGTCACCCACCTGTCGGATGATCTGCGCGCTTCAGGGGATGACTTGATGGACGTTCACCTGGCTGCGCTTGCAATTGAGCATGGCGTGGCTTTGTGTACAACTGACCGGGGCTTTCGTCGATTCCCGCGCCTTCGTTTGATTGAACCCGGCAGCCCCCTACTTCATTGAAAACGCAAGTCCGGCCCCACCTCAATATGATATAATTCGGCCAGTTCGAGAACTCCCCCGGTTCGTGGAGGTGTCATGCGTTTATTCGCCTTGCTAGGCCTGTCAGCAATTGCAGCTTTGTTGGCTGCCGATACGGTTGTCGTCAAAAAAGAGTTCACCAACCAGCAGAAGCGCTGGTGGGCCATTCAGCCCGTGACGAAGCCGCAAGTCCCTGCCGCAAAATCACCTGGAGCCACCACCAACATTGATCGCTTTCTACTTGCAAAGTTAGAAGCACAAGGCATCACGCCAAACGCAAAAGCCGACAAGATCACACTCCTGCGCCGTGCCTCGCTCGTGCTCACAGGCCTACCGCCAACAGCTGAAGAGGTGCAAGCATTCGTAGCCGATAATTCCGCCGGCGCATGGGAAAAGCAGATCGACCGCCTCCTTGCGTCACAGCGCTATGGCGAACGCTGGGCCCGGCATTGGCTCGATTTGGCACGCTACGCAGACAGCGATGGCTTCAAGGCCGATGATACCCGCCCCAACATCTGGCGCTATCGCGATTATGTCATTCAATCGTTCAATCAGGACAAGCC
>JBBRJC010000248.1:0-6146 GCA_038220135.1 Bryobacterales bacterium
CTTCCTGTATCAATCAACGCAGTGGCAATGATTGTCAGCGAGCCACCCTCTTCGATGTTACGCGCCGCACCGAAGAAGCGCTTCGGACGTTGCAGAGCATTTGAATCCACACCACCGGATAGTACCTTGCCCGAAGGCGGCACCACGGTGTTGTAAGCACGGGCCAGACGCGTCACAGAATCGAGCAAAATGACCACGTCGCGCTTATGTTCGATCAGGCGCTTGGCTTTTTCGATGACCATTTCCGCAACTTGAACGTGGCGTGAAGCCGGTTCGTCGAACGTGGAGGCGATCACTTCGCCACGCACGCTGCGCTGCATGTCGGTGACTTCTTCCGGACGTTCGTCGATCAGCAGAACAATCAGATTTACTTCCGGGTGATTCGCCGTAATGGAGTTGGCGATGTTCTGCATGAGCATCGTTTTACCAGTGCGCGGCGGGGCGACAATCAAACCACGCTGTCCCTTACCAATGGGCGTGAGCAGGTCCATTACGCGGCCCGAGAAGTTATCCTTCGTCGTTTCCAACTTGAACCGTTCCTGAGGATACAGCGGCGTCAGGTTGTCGAAGAAAATCTTGTTGCGCGATTCCTCTGGTGGTTCAAAGTTGATTGCATCAACCTTGATCAGGGCAAAGTAACGCTCACCCTCTTTAGGAGGACGAATTTGGCCGCTAACGGTGTCGCCGGTGCGCAGGTCGAAACGGCGGATCTGCGAAGGGGAAACGTAAACGTCATCAGGGCCGGGAAGATAGTTATATTCCGGAGCGCGGAGGAAGCCGAAGCCATCGGGCAGGCATTCCAAAACGCCTTCAGAAAAGATAAGACCGCTCTTTTCGGCTTGCGTCTGCAGCAGCTTGAAAATCAGTTCCTGTTTGCGCAGGCCGGCGGCACCAACCACGCCCAAATCTTTGGCGATCTGGTTCAGGTTCTGGATCGACATGTCCTTCAACTCGACGAGGTCGAGCTTCTGGGCCATGCGGTCGTGCAGCTTGCGGTCGGGAACGGCTTCTTTGCGTTCTTCGGGGCGCTGGTGGGCGCTTGCCGGACGCAGATCTGCCGGACGTTCAACATGCCTTGCCTCAACTGCCGGTGTTGGAGCTGCGGGAGGCGCTGCGGGTGGAGGCGCTGCGGCAACTGGCGGAGGCTGCGGGGCGGCGGCAGGCGGTGGTGCCACCCTGGGGGCTTCCATTGTTGGCTGCGCAGCAGGGGGGCGAACTTCTGCCGCTGGTGCGGCTACGCTGTCGGCTGGTGGTTTCACTTCGGGGCCCTTCTCTACCTTGGCTTCAGCCTTTTGGCGGAGCGTTGCAGAGCGCTTCGGCGGTTCGCCGTCGGGCTTTGCATCCGCAGGCCTGGCTTCGGCTTTCGGTGCTATTGTTTCTGGTATGGTCTCTTGAGGCTTTTCTGAAGAAGCCTGCGGGGTTACGACCGGTTGCTCGAAATCTTGATCGCTTGCCAAATTTCCCTCACTCCCTGGCCCGTTACGGCCGAGAACGGTACGAGACCCATTGACGATTCTGGAACCTTGAGGGCTGCCAGTGCGTGGTAAATCTCGGACTGCTTTTTCAATTTATCGAATTTTGTCGCCACGACCTGATAAGGCCGTTTGTGAAACTCCAGCCATTCGCGGAGTTCAGTATCCATATCCTTAAAGCCATGCCGTGCATCAATTAAGAGAAGACAAAGCGACAACGTTGGCCGGTCCAGCAGATAACTCTCGATGAGTTTCCGCCAAGCAGCGCGCTCCGTCTTCGATACACGAGCATAACCGTATCCGGGCAAGTCGACAAAAATATACTTCTTGTCGATCCGGAAAAAATTCAATTGCTGGGTACAACCGGGTCTCGAGCTGGTGAAAGCCAGCTTTTTTTCGTCCACCAGCCGGTTCAGCAGGCTTGACTTGCCTACGTTACTACGGCCCATAAACGCGATCTCTGGAAGCCCAGGCGCCGGAAACTGCTTTGGGCCGGCGGCTCCCAACATAAATTCGGTTAACATCTCTTATTTTACCGCCGCCACTAGAGTATCCCCTAGTGGCGGACGGAAAAGGCCCTACTGAGTTAGCTTATCGTCAGATGGCCGCGGAATCTCCACAGCCTTCGGTGAATTTGTTGGAGCCGGGATCGATTCTATATCCCGTTCCAGCGCTAATTTTAGCACTTCATCCATCGACTCGACAAAATGTAACGTCATGTCTTTCCGGATCATCTCCGGAATATCCGGAAGATCCTTTTCATTATCTTTGGGCAGGATCAGTCTATAAATGCCGTGCCGGTGAGCCGCGAGCATCTTTTCCTTGAGTCCGCCAATGGGCAGAACCTTGCCACGAACTGTGATTTCCCCGGTCATGGCGGTGTCGCCGCGGACGGGAATTTCGGTTAATGCACTGCACATCGTGGTTGCGATCGTGATACCGGCGGATGGGCCGTCTTTCGGAATCGCTCCTTCCGGAACGTGCAAGTGCATATCAATATGACGGTAGAAATCGCGATTCAGGCCGAAAACATGCGCTCGGCTACGAATGTAGCTTAAAGCCGCCTGCGCCGATTCCTGCATCACATCGCCTAATTTACCGGTGATGGTGAGCTTGCCACGGCCTTCCATGGTTGTGATTTCGGTGGTCAGCAACGTGCCGCCCACTTCGGTCCAAGCGAGGCCACATGTGGCACCAATTTCGTTCTTGCGGGTGATTTGCAGATCGCGATAGCGTTGCGGTCCAAGCAGATCCTGCACCACCTTTTCGGTGACAAACACCTTGGGGTATGCCGTCTGCACTGGTTCCACTGGCGCTGCTGCGGCTGCAGCTTCTTTCTTCGCTTTAGAAACGCGCTTTTTGGGCTTTTCTTCAGTAGCCACAACTTCAGCAGTTGCCGCCGCCGATTCTGCCGCCATTTCAATCGCCACTTCCGCTTCAACCACCTTACGGGCGATCTTACGGCTGACGTTGCCCACTTCGCGTTCCAGATTGCGGACCCCGGCCTCGCGTGTATAGAACTGGATCAACTGGCCGATACCGTCTTCTTTCCATTCGATATTGGCATCGGTCAAACCGGTTGCATCGCGTTGCTTGTTGACCAGGAAGCGCTTGGCGATCTCCATCTTTTCAAGCTCTGTATAGCCTGACAGACGAATCACTTCCATACGATCCTGCAAGGCTGCCGGAATGGTGTGCATGACGTTGGCAGTGGCGACGAAGAGCACTTCGCTCAAATCGTATTCCACATCCAGATAATGATCCTGGAACATGAAATTCTGCTCGGGGTCCAGCACTTCAAGCAATGCCGATGACGGATCGCCACGGAAATCGGTAGACATTTTGTCCACTTCATCGAGCATGAATACCGGGTTCTTGGTGCCAGCCTTCTTCATCATTTGAATCAGTTGGCCGGGCAGTGCGCCGATATAGGTCCGGCGATGGCCACGAATTTCCGCTTCATCGCGCACGCCGCCGAGCGACATACGAACAAACTTGCGGCCGGTAGCTTTGGCGATGGACATACCGAGCGAAGTTTTACCGACACCGGGAGGCCCGACGAAGCACAGAATAGAACCCTTCGGATTTTTCACCAACCGACGGACAGCGAGGAATTCCAGAATGCGTTCTTTGATTTTTTCGAGGCCGTAGTGGTCGCTTTCCAGAACCTCGCGCGCAAACTTCAGATCGCGAATTTCCTTCGACTTATTCTTCCACGGCACAGCCAGCAGCCAATCCAGATAATTACGCGAAACTGTGGATTCGGCCGACATCGGAGGCATTTGCTCCATCCGCTTCAGCTCAAGCATCGCCTTTTCATGCGCTTCTTTGGGCATGCCGGCGGTGTCGATCTTCTTTTTCAGTTCGTCGTATTCGCTCTTTTCGCCACGGCCCAGTTCTTTCTGAATCGCCTTGATCTTTTCGTTGAGGTAATACTCTTTCTGCGCCCGTTCCATCTGGCGCTTCACGCGGCCTTGAATGGTACGATCAACACTCAACTTTTCAATCTCGATATCGAGCATTTCCGCAACGCGCGTCAAGCGGTCGATCGGATCGAAGATTTCCAGCAGTTCCTGCTTCTCTTCGATGGTCAACTGCAGGTTCGCACCCACGGTATCGGCCAACTTACCCGGATCGTCCACACGAATGGCGGCGATCATGGTTTCGTAGTTCAGATTCTGGCTCAGCTTGACGTACTGTTCAAACAGGGAAGTAACGCGGCTGGTGAGCTGATCCACCTGAGCGCCAATATCCACGCGCGTGGCGAAGGTGCGCACAACGGCGCGGAAGAAGCCATCGTCGTCAGAAACGGAGACGACTTTGGCCCGTTCGATGCCTTCAACCAGCACCTTAATATTGCCGTCGGGCAGCTTGAGGCTTTGTACAATGTTGGCAATTGTTCCGACGTTAAAAATTTCATCCGGCCGCGGCTCATCGATCGATGCGTCGTGCTGGGTGGCGAGGAAGATTTTCTTTTCGCCTGCGAGCGCTTCTTCAAGCGCCCGTACGCTGGACTCACGGCCGACTACGAACGGCGTCATCATATGTGGAAATATGACAACATCGCGAATCGGCATCATCGGGAGCCGTTTGGTTTCGGGCTTTTCTTTTGCGCTCATAATCCTTTCCAATAATACTCTCGAATTGGGGGTGCTTGGGTGGAGTGGCCGGTTCGGCCTTGGACAAATACTACTGATGGATCAGATGGTATTGGGCGTGCATTGGATCCAACCAAACTTCACGCCCTTAAATTTAGCTACCCGCCGGCTATCCGGCTTTTTCGAGAATCGCCAAGCTGATTTTCTGAGTCATGACCATTTCCTTGGTCACCAGGAACTCCCGCACCTTTTTGTTAGAAGGTAGGTAGTACATCACATCCAGCATCAACTCTTCAATAATCATTCTAAGTCCGCGAGCACCCACTTTGCGTTCCAGTGCCATGCCGGCAATTGCTTCCAGCGCGTCCTCAGTAAATCTTAGTTTAACATTTTCAAAATCAAACAATCGTTGGTATTGCTTGATGATGGCATTCTTGGGTTTCGACAGAATCTGAACCAGGGCTTCCTTGTCCAAATCTTCGAGCACGCCGATGACGGGCAGGCGCCCGATAAATTCCGGAATGAAGCCGAACTTTACCAGATCCATGGGCTGAATTTGTTCCAGCAAAGCTGAATCGCGGCGATTGGCCTGCACACGGCGCGTGCCTTCCTTCACTTCATCTTCGAGGAACCCGATGGCACGGCGGCCAACGCGGCGGCTGATCACTTTTTCCAGACCCACAAACGCCCCGCCACAAATGAACAGAATGTTTGAGGTGTCTACCGGTGTAAATTCTTGATGCGGATGCTTCCGTCCACCCTGCGGCGGCACGTTGGCGATGGTCCCTTCCAGGATTTTGAGCAGTGCCTGTTGCACGCCTTCGCCGGAAACGTCGCGAGTGATCGACGGGTTTTCGTCCTTGCGGCCGATCTTGTCGATCTCATCTATATATATGATGCCAGTCTGGCAGCGAGCCACATCCCAGTCGGAATTCTGCAAGAGGCGCAGAATGATGTTCTCCACATCTTCGCCGACGTAGCCGGCTTCGGTAAGTGTGGTGGCGTCGACAATGGCGAAAGGAACGTCGAGAATGCGCGCCAGGGTTTGGGCGAGGAGCGTTTTGCCAGTTCCCGTGGGGCCGATGAGCATGATGTTGGACTTGGCCAACTCCACCTCACCTGCGCGCTGTTTGTTCATTTGAATGCGCTTATAGTGGTTGTACACCGCCACTGCAAGCTTCTTTTTGGTCGCATCCTGGCCAATGACGTATTGATCCAGGTACTCCTTTAACTCAAGCGGTTTAGGGAGTTTATGCGGCCCTCCGTAGGTGTGTTCCTGCTTGTCGTCCTCAAGAATGGAGTTGCATACGGCGATGCACTCATCGCAGATGTATGCGCGCGGGTAGTCGCTCGGGGATGAGATTAACTTACCGACTACGTCTTGGGATTTGTGGCAGAAAGAACAACGAAGAGAATCGTCCGAACCGGTACGCTTCACAGAATGTCCCCCCTCCGGCGATTAATCAAATTGCAAGTCATGCCGTTGGTTGTTTCCAACTTAATTATACTCTTGTACAGAGGAATTGCGGCAAGAGGATTACGAAAGGATTTCAGTTGGGGTGGTACGGGGTACGGA
>JBBRJC010000249.1:0-6137 GCA_038220135.1 Bryobacterales bacterium
CAGTGGCACAGTACATTTCAAAGGCAAGACGGAGCGCGGCAAGCTGATCAAGATGGATGCCGAAGAGGATTGTCAGAAGCTTCACCCCAAGCCAGTTTACGAAGACTTAGTGGTTGCCGGAAAAGATGGTGGGTTGGCAAACGTCTTTGTTTACGTGAAGACCGGGCTTGAGGGAAAAGTATTTGAGCCTCTGAAAGACGTGGTGGTGATGGATCAGAAGGGGTGCCAATTTGTTCCGCGCATTATGGGACTACAGGCGGGGCAAACGTTTGGGGTGAAGAACAGCGATCCAGTTTCTCACAACATTCACCCAATGCCGAAAAACAATCGTGAGTGGAATCAGCAGCAATCACCAGGGGCCCCAAACCTGGAGCGCCGTTTCGGTTTTGCCGAAGTGATGATTCCCGTGAAGTGCAATGTGCATGCATGGATGAAGTCGTACATCGGCGTGATGAGTCATCCATATTTTGCAGTAACAACGGCATCCGGCGATTTTCAATTTAAGAACTTGCCAAGCGGCGAATACACTGTGGCCGCCTGGCATGAAAAGCTCGGTGAACTAACCCAAAAAATCACGGTCGGCGTAGGTGGCACGGCTAGCGTGGGGTTTGACTTTAAGTAACTCTAGCCTTCCGGGTAAACATAAGGTGCCCGATAGGGCCGCCGCAACAGCTTATTCGCCTCCGCATCGTTCGGGCACTGCGTGCCATCCCATTTCACACTCCGGCCCAGCCGCATACTCACCATCCCCAGCAGCGCAGCATTGGTTGCACGATAGCCAATCTCAATATCCCGCACAGGCCGCCGCTTTGTCTTGATCGCATCCAAAAAGTCAGCCCACAACTCTTTGATATTCTGACCATCCGGATCGTTCAACTGCGGTTCAACGTGAATAATCTTTTCACTCTTCTTCACTGGATAGAAAGTCCAACCGTCGCGCCAACCCATGTGGAACGTCCCATTGGTCCCGTAAAAGTACGCACCAATCAAATGGTTCTCAGCATTGTTGGCCGCATAGTGACGCTGTTCCCATGTTGCACTGAACGATTCAAATTCATAAGTGACAATCTGCGTATCCGGCGCATCGGTTGAATCTTCGCGGATGAAATGCCCACCCGTGGAATACACGGTTTTTGGATGCTTCTCCTCTGTCCACCACAACAGTTGATCCATCCAATGAACACCCCAATCACCCAGCGTTCCATTGGCATAATCCAGAAAATTGCGAAACCCCTTTGGGTGAATTGCTTTGTTGAATGCCCGCTTTGGTGCCGGTCCCAGCCACATATCCCAGTCCATGCCGGCCGGTGGTTCACTATCGGGCGTCTTCACTCCAGGGCCTCCACCAGCATGCGCAAACGTCCGCACCATCCCGATCTTTCCAACCTTGCCCGACTTCAAAAACGCCATACCTGAAATAGGTGCCGGCGAAACCCGCCTGTGCAAGCCCACTTGAATCTGCCTGTCAGATTCGCGCCCCGCCTTCAACATCGCGCGGCCTTCGTCGATAGTGTGGCTGATCGGTTTTTCCACATACACATGCGCGCCCGCCTTAACCGCGTCAATAGTTGGCAGCGCGTGCCAGTGATCGGGTGTGGCAACAATGCAGATGTCCGGACGCTCTTTCTGCAACATCTCCCGATAGTCTTTATAGCGGCGCGGTTTGTCTGACGACACCTTGGCAATCTCTTCCCCCGCAACCACCATCTGATTGGGGTCAGGGTCAGCCAGTGCAACGGCACTGCATTCGCCTGATGCCAGGGCCTCCCGTAAAATGTTCATGCCCCACCAGCCTGAGCCGATGAGTGCTGTCTTATACTTCTTGCCCGGCTGCGCGCTCAGAAGCGGTACAGCGGAAAGGGCGGATTGAAAAAAGATGCGACGGTCCATTTCGTAGGAATCATACCGCACAATCACCCGCCAGCTGTGATATCTTCGTCTACGATGAGCACCATTTCACGCCGTTCCCTACTTGCCATGGCCGCAGCCGCCATTCCAGCTTCAGCCGCAAAGAAGAAGATCCCAGTTGGACTGGAAATGTACTCCGTTCGCGGAGAGATGCAGAAAGATTTGATGGGTGCTATTAAAGCTGTGGCCAAAGCAGGCTACGAGGGTATGGAATTTTATTCGCCCTACATGCAATGGACTCCGGAAAAAGCTAAAGAAGTTCGTAAACTGATGGACGATCTGAACGTCAAATGTTTCTCCACTCACAACGGGGTGAACTCGTTCTCTGGTGATGGCATGAAGAAGGCCATTGAGCTAAACACCATCCTGGGTAGTAAATTCGTAATCATGGCCAGCGCCGGTCGCGTCAACGGGTTGGATGGTTGGAAGGGCATTGCGGATCTGCTGAACAAGGGCGCCGAGGGAATGAAGCCGGCCGGAATCGGCACGGGTTTCCACAATCACCAATTGGAATTCAAGCCTATCGACGGCACCCGCCCCATGGAAATTCTGGCAAAGAATACCGACAAGAGTGTGACCTTGCAACTTGACGTCGGCACCTGCATTGAAGTCGGTCTGGACCCGATTGTATGGATCAAACAGAACCCCGGGCGTATCCGTTCCATGCACTGTAAAGATTGGTCGCCGGAAAAAGATAAGGGTTATAAAGTGTTGTTCGGTGAAGGCGTTGCAAAGTGGAAAGAGATCTTCAAGACAGCTGAAAAAGTTGGTGGGGTGCAATACTATCTGGTGGAACAAGAGGGCAGCCGCTTCCCGGAATACGAAACGGCTGAAAAGTGTCTGGTAAACTTCCGCAAGATTTACAAAGGCTAAGTGCTACACCCCTAGTCTTCCTCTTCAAGAATGCAAATATCCTTCAGGCTACGGTAGTTTTCGGCATAGTCCAAGCCGTAGCCGACCACAAATTCATCAGGGATAGGAAATCCACAATAGGCTGCCGTGATTGGTCGCAGCCTTCTTTCCGGCTTGTCCAACAAGGCTGCAATTTTGATCGATTTCGGCTTGCGCTGATCCAGCAGATTCAGCAGGTAGGTAAGCGTCACGCCACTGTCCACAATGTCTTCGACAATGATCACGTGGTTGCCTTCAATCACGGAATCCAGATCCTTGGTAACGCGCACTTCACCCGAAGATGTTTTCCCTTTGCCGTAGCTTGAAATTCCCATGAAGTCGATTTCGACTGGCCGCGAAATGGCGCGCGAAAGATCGGCCATAAACATGTACGCACCCTTCAGGATGCACACCAGATGAACGGTCTGCGTACGATCCGGGTAATCAGCATCAATCTTTGCTCCCAGTTCGCGAATTCGCTTCTGAATCTGTTCTTCACTAATGAGGACACGTAACTTCCCAAGGGCCAATGGCCACCTCCGGCTATCAAAGAACTCTATTGAACTAGTCCGCGCTGCGTAACCGCGTACTGGGCGGACCCACGTGAATATGCGGGGCAGTGGCCTTGCCAGGCACCCATTTGCGAAAGGCAAGGTATGGAATTTTCATGGTTTCAAGGTAGTGCCGCAACCACACACCTTCTTCCTGATCTGGATTCAAGGCAACATCCAAACGGCCGCGATGATCAAAGCCCAGCGATTTGTGCAGCGCTGTTTCACCGCGCGCGCTCACCGGCAGGGGCTTGGTAAACTTCTTTTCGAAAGCCAAAGTAAGCCGCTTCACGTCGGTCGCACCAAGCGTTCCAGATCCACCAAATTGTTCCATCACCGGGCGCGGCCCTTTAGGCGCGTCTTCTTCCGGCTGATGCTCCAGAGCTTCCATTTCCGCCCGTATCATGTCGGCCAATTCATTCACCAAAGTGGCACGCGATCGCGCAAGCTCTACCGTTTTATGAGCCAGGTCCAGTTCCTCTTGAAAGGGAGCCAGCGTGCTCTTGGCCATCACGCCCTCGACAACTAGTTTGTTCGCTGCATCAAAGCGGACGCGTTCCCGCAGCTCATAACGTGTGGCCGCGTCTACCATTTCAGAAGCCTGAATTTCGGTCAACTTCTCAACCTGAATCACTTGCCCGTACAGCAACTGATCCATAATCTGCTGATCACGCGCTTCCACCAATCGCCGCTCGGCCGATTCCAGATCACGCCGCGGCGCAACACCGGCGTCCACCAGCTTGCGGGTTTGCTCAACATCGTCCAATGCTTTACGCAATGCGGGGACGTCGGGCAGCGGTGCAGCCGTCGCAAAACCAACCGTTAATAGAAGTCCTAGCACAAATCGCATGAGAGCCACTTATACTAGTATGCCTCAACTGTAGTACGATACCGGTTAGGAGATCGAATCCCATAGCTGTTAAGAAAGCCGCCACCAAGAAGGCCGCGAAGAAAGTCGCCGCCAAGCCGACCGCCACAAAGAAGGTTGCCCGCAAGGTTGCCAAAGCTGTAGAGCCGGTTGAAATCATTGAAGAAGTAAACGAGTCTGAGGTGGAAGAGGAAGCTCCTCCAGCCTGGCACGAGGTCGTTAAGGCGATACAGGAAAAGAAGGGCCGGAACATTCGCATACTTGATTTGCGCGAAGTAACCACCTTTACCGATTATTTTATTGTCACCAACGGTACCAACACACGCCAGAATATGGCGATTTGTAATGAAGTAGAAAATCATCTCAAAAAGTCGATTGGCGACCGCCCGAATAACATCGAAGGCTACGGCCAGGGTGAATGGGTGTTGATGGATTACGGCGATTACATCGTCCACGTCTTCACCGAAGAAAAGCGTGCCTACTACGATTTGGAACGCCTTTACCGCAACGCCAAGGTTACCGAAATCCCAGACGAAGATTAGGCGCTATGCACGAATGTGCACTGTATTCCGACCCTGATTTATATGATCTGCTGTTTCCAGCCGTTCGCGATGGTGCACGGGTACTTGACCCCGCCCGTCGCGAGCGGATAGCTGCATCGGAAGCGTTCTATCTCAGTGAAACTTCGGGTCAGGTTTTGGAGCTGGGCTGCGGTTCAGGCCGCCTCACCATCGCAATTGCCAAAACTGGCCACAATATTATTGGAATTGACCTTTCAGCTTCCATGCTCGCGGCTGCGCGACGGAAGGCTGAGAGGGACGGCGTTTCCATCGACTTCCGCCAAGGAAGCATGTGCGATTTCGATTTGCCGGAACGTTTCGACACGATACTAATCCCCGGTAATTCTCTTTTGCACCTGCATACCCATGCAGAGATTGAAAGATGTCTGGAAACAGTTCGCCGACATCTTCGCCCCGGCGGAAAATTTGTGTTCGATGTTTCGAGAATAGATCCGTCGGCCCTGGTTCTCAATGAGCGCCACCCGGCAATGATCGTGGAATCCCCAGACCGCGGCAGGATCAGCATTGACGAAATTTCCACCTACGACGAAGCGACTCAGATTCGGTCAGTGCAACTGTTCTTATACACGGATGACACCAAAGATTTTCAGACCATTGAATGTAAACTCCGAGTGATTCTTCCCCAGGAATTGTTGCTGTTGCTGAAATCGGCAGGGTTTGTTCTGATCGACCGCTTTGGCGAATTCACGCGAGATCCGTTTACGGCGGCCAGCCCGCGCCAGGTTTGCATCTGCCAGGCACGCGATTAACCGTAATTCCGAAGTGGAACAAATCTAATAGTCAACTGTGGCGCGGACACTCGTGTCTGCCGCGTCCCGACTCATCGGGACGCTCTTATCGCAGGCATTTACGAATAACTCTTGGGGCGCAATCCACGCGGGGCATCGAAGTCCAACTCACAGAGCAACTTCGGAATTCAGGATTAACGAAGCCAATCTAACCGCCTTGACCAAAGCAAAAACAAAGCCAATTTGCTTTGCTGGGAATTGAAACAATGAGGATCACTGAACTGTTTTACCTCAATTTGCCCTGTTTTCATAAACTTGCCAAAACCGAGCGGTCAGTCAATCCTCCCGCCGCGCTAATGTATGCAAAGGAGCCATTGCATGCAAATGTTACCCATGAAAACAATCCAAATAAAAAGCTTGCAATTAAACCAGATTACCTTTAATCTAACAAGGAATATGCAACTTCTACCCCCCCCAGCACATTTATAGCCATTGTTCTCCTCTCCATCCCATTAATCGCCCAACAACGTCGCGTTGAACCCGGCCAAACTCACGAACGCCTAATCGCCATCGTCCCCCTCCAAGGCGCAGGCACCATGGCCGACCCCAA
>JBBRJC010000250.1:0-6069 GCA_038220135.1 Bryobacterales bacterium
ACGCAGTTCTATGCGCCAACAGGACTTACACAATTTACACAAATTGGGGACCAGATCACATTTGATCCAGGCCAGCTGGAGCGTCGAATTGATTCGGCATCTGTGCAATTCTATAATCTGGGTTCGGCTGGAACTTTTGAAGCCACTCTGCGGTTTTTCTACATTGGACTAACTCCGCCAACAATCATGCCCGTTGGAACCCAGATCGGTGGGGACTTTACAGTTGTCGGTCTAAATATTACTCAGGATGATCTGGGTGCTGGTCCAAACACTGGGATTTTAACGGCAACCTTTTCCAACCTGTCTCTTTTGACCGATTTGATTCTGCCCGATTCTGTAATTTGGACCGTGTCAGTAGGAAACTTGACCGCTGGTCTTGACCTTGGATTGAACTATTTCAATCCGACTGCGTTTGGATCCTCTGATCTTTTTGGTGGTAATCGCTTTTTCATCGGCAACAATGGTGTGAGTTTCTCACATTACACAACGCTCGATCCGACATTGGATAACTTCTACTTCCAGGTAGAAGCTGTACCGGAACCTGCTACCTACGCAATGGCTGCTGCTGGATTGCTGGCAATCGGCATTTTGCGCCGCCGTAAATAGTCTGCCTCTATCGTTTCTCAAGCCTTGAAATACAAAGACATCCTGCAGAAATGCAGGATGTCCTTTCTATGCTTGTCGATTGAATTTCTCGCCTAACAGTAAATTACCGAGCCGCGCGCCTCGGCAAGCAGTGTGCTAATACGGTAACGTTTTACTGAAACGACATACTAGTAGGTGAGGAACCTGGGAGTCTTATTTGTGAATGGTCAATTGGGGGAACGCCGTTGCCGGGTTTCCACCCAACCAATTGACGATTGTTCCATCCATACTGGTCCAGCGATGTTGTTGGAATGAAGCGGCCGTCGCCCGCTGCGTCATCATCGCCTCCGAGTGCGAGTCTAGGAAATTCGCCGAACATTTCCCCGCCCAGTACCGACCCGCCAAAGACGAAATTGTGACCGCCCCAGCGGTGTTCGGATCTACCATTGCTGTTTGTGGCTGGGGTCCGGTTGAATTCCGTTTGGGTGCTTTCTTGGATGGCACGGTTGAACGCCCCAATCGCCTGGCCTAACTGGGCCTATGACAGCGCGGAATATAGCTTTAACTGTTCCAGGGCGATGGCATCCCAGCTATATTCGCGAACGGCGGTTTCACGGGCTGCGAGTTCCAGGATTCTGCGGCTGGCGGGATCTCTGATTAGCCCGGCAATTGCCGAGGCCATGGCCGTACCTGTTGCTGCGACCAGCAAATCGCGACCGGAAATCAGGTCTAATCCGTTGATGCCTGCGGGGGTGGAAACGATGGCCCGGCCCATGGCCATCGCTTCGATGATTTTGATATTCGTTCCAGCACTGGCAACAAGGGGGGCGATTACCACCGTTGCCTGCCGATAAGCTGGGCGCACGTCGCTGACGAAGCCCTCCAGTTCGATATTCGGCTGGTTCAGATTAACGGTGACGCGGTCTCGATAAAGGTCCATGAAATACTCATGGCGAGAGCCGGCGATAACGTGCAGGATTGGGTTGATTGGGGCCAAATGCGGCCACACTTCGCGCAGGAAGAATTCCAGCGCCATCAGGTTTGGCAAATGGGCGAAGGAGCCGATGAACAGGAGGCGGGTTTGATCGGGTTCGGCGTTGGATGGTTGAAAGCGTTCCAGATCGACGCCGTTTTTGATGGCCACGGCTTTGGGAAGGGCCACGGATTGGCGATCCTTTTCGGACATGGTTACCACTGAGTCCACCTCGGCCCAAGCGGCGGTTTCAAATGTTTTCCACAGTTCCCACTGGCGGCGGAGTTCCCAGTCTTCATTTTCGGCGAGCAGTTGACCGTAAAGATCGAGAGTGATGTCGTGTTCTACGAGGATGGTTTTGGCGGGATGGGCGGCCTTGGCATATTGGGCCATTTGAGTGAATTCGAGCTGTGCCACGGTTGGTTGCCATTTGCGAACGGTGGCGGCAAGGGCCTGAGTGAAAGCATCGGAGGCGAATTCCTCCACCACTTCGGGCCGGCCAGTGTAGGGGCGCAGATGGGAGCCGAGGCGGCGGACGCATACCACTTCGACGCAAATGTCGAGCAGTTCCTGGGGCGGTTTTTCAAGTTCGTCGGCGAATACCATCAGCACCTGATCGTATTCTCGAGCGGTGCGGCGCATGAGGTTGTACATACGCACTGCGCCGCCGTGCGAAAGCGGGAAGGGCATGTAGGGGGTGGCGATGAGGATCCGTTTTTTGTTGCCTGGTTTGCAGCCTGGGAAGACGGCAACTTCGCCGCTGGTGAGGGCGAGGAATGGAGCGCCAGTTACGGCTGGATTGCTTTGCCATGGTGCTCGCCAGGCGGCCTTGAGCGCTGCCATGGCTGAGGGTACTGGTTCCATTCGCGCGGCCAGATGATTGAGGCGTGCGACTGCTTCCGGCCACAGTTCGGCGAACTCTGCAGCAGTTGTTGAGCTGGCTATGAAGCGTAGATAGTTGCGCTCAACAGTGGCGTCGAGCAGGGCGGAATCGAAGACCTTCTTATTGGTCTGCCGGTGGAAGTGGATCAGTTTGGCAGAGGCTACGAAAATGGTGGGCCAACCGCGCTGCCAGGCACGGAAACCGAGATCGAGGTCTTCGACGTAGGCTGGTTGATAATCGAGGGTGTAGCCGCCCAGGGCGCGCATTTTCGCTGTGTCGTAGAGCGTGCATCCGCCGCTGCCGTAAAGGACGTAGGAATGATTTTCACCATCAATGGGGAGGTCGCAACGGACTGCAAAATCGTCGAGAGTGCGTCGGCTGGCGGGGATGCGAACGGCTTTGCCGGTCTCTTCGCGGCGTACGCCTTCGGGGAAAAAGATCTGTGCAGTGGCACCAAACAGTTCGGGGACTGAGGGGAACGCTTCATTGAGTGCTTCGACGAAACCAGGCTCCAGAACCATATCATTGTTGAGCATCAGCAAGCGGTTGAACCGTGCTGCTTCAATGCCAAGATTTGAGGCGCGAGCGAAGCCCAGACCTTCTCGAATGACGATCGCTTTCACTGAAGGGTGAGTGGTCTGAAGCCATTGGGCTGTGCCGTCGGTTGAGCCGTTATCGACCACGATCACTTCGCCGTTTTCCGGCATTTGTGGCAGCAGCGTGGGCAGCAATGTTTTGAGCAAATGCATGCCGTTATAGGACGGGATTACGACGCTGGTGCCTGCTGGTAATTGCTGCAGCGGCGGATCGATGGCTGGGGTTTGGAACTGCTTCAAGCGCTGCGTAACAGATCCAGCCAGACGAGCTGCGAGGGCGTAGACCGGCCTTCGGAATGCGCGTGGATGGCGCAATCGCCAGAACAGCGTGTAGGTTGCCGAGCCTGCCATGGTTTGGCTAACCACGAGGTTTCGTAAACGCCACAGCAGGTGGCGGCTGATGATCGGCAACTGTTGGGGGCGGAGCATCCAATGGCCCATGTTGTCGTTGAACGCGGCCACGCGAAATGGCCAGTTTTTCCAGGCGATCCAGCGCATGCGCCAATAGGGCATGTTTGGTTGCAGAATAATGCCGGCCAGTATAACTGGGCGGTTACCGATGGCCGCCAGCACGCGCTGGTCGTTCAAATAAAAGGGGCGCTTGGGGGCGTATGGGATCCAGCGATAGCCGCCCGGGGGAGGGAACTCACTCACCACCATCAGTTCCACGTCGGGGAATAGACGGGCCATTTCGTCGAGAAAGCCGGGGATGAGATCGTCGCTTCCGGAGGTGAAGGCGAGTTTGACTGGGAGGGTCAAATTAGTTCCGCAAGTGCTCCTGGATTTCCACAAGCTTCGTAGGTCTGCCACATGTCCAGAGCTTGCATGCAAAAGGCAGTGGAAACGGGGTTGACCATCGGCATGAGGACACCTTCGCGGGAACCGAAACAGAAGCCACCTTGGCGATCAATGCCGCTATCTTCGGCGAACTGGTAGCGGGCGGCGCGGCGGGCGAGATCTGCGGCGGCTGTTCGATCCAGCCCGGCGAGCACACTGACTCGAAGCAGCTGGGCGCATACGTCGGAGCGTTCAAAACGGGGTGCGATGCTGTTCAGGATTGCTGTGGCTTTCGCAACTCCGGCGGCGATGTGACCGTGCAGCTCGGGGCGTTTCAGCAGTGCTTCGAGGTAATAGGTATAGGAATGGAGGCGGTTCATTACTTCCAATTCGTCTGCTGAGCCGGGCAGAAATTGGTCACTGTTTTGAACGGCCCAAGTGAGGGCTTCGTCGAACCATTGGCGCAATTCCGTATCGCCGGTGATTTCAGACAATTCGACCCAGGCCAAGGCGGACTTCAACTGGAAGCAACCTGGTTCCTGTGACCATTTGTGTTGATAGGCTTTGGGCGTGTAGTGGGGCAGCGTGACGATTGGGTGGTACATTCCACCGCGGGCGCGAAAGGTTCGGCGCATGCCGTAGGCGCAGGCTGTTGCGATGTCCAGCAATAGTTGCTGGCCATTGATGCGCCAGAGTGCGAGCAGTCCACGGATGATGATGCCGCAATCGAAGAAGTAAGCGGGGGGCCAGGGATAGGAGATTTCAAAAGGGAAAAGGCCCATTTCCGGGTGCCAGGCTTTGGTGGTGAGGAAGCCTGCGGCCAGTTCTGAAGCGGACAAATATTCGGCGCGCCCGGTGCGGTTATGAAGCCAGGCGAGAGCGCTGACGGAATATCCGGTGATTTCGGTGGAATCGGGCAGATTACCGGTATCTAATCGGCAATAACGGCTTACGCCTCCTTCGGCAGACTGAATGCCGGAGTGAAGAAACCATTGGCCTGCGCGGTGCAGCATTGGAGATTGTGAGATCGAGGAAGACACGAAACTTCCCAATTGTAGCAGGGGTGTTGAGGGATTTCCCAACTTCATGGCGACGCGGCAGTGTTGCAATCGCCAAACAGTATCTATACTAATCAATAACCCTAAATATGAAGGAAACCAAAACAGCGTTGGACGCGACCCCGGATCAGCCTACCGACTTGGTCGAAATTGCGGTGCTTGATGACGACCTGGACTTTCGTACTTATATGGAAGATGTCCTGGCTTCCGAAGGGCTCTACAAGATCCATTCCTTCGGCCATCCGGAGGATCTGCTGCACCACAACGAACAAAGCCTTCCCGATATCGTGCTGCTGGACATGAATATGGGACCCGCGCGTGGCGACAAGGTTCTGGAACAACTGCAAACGCGCTGGCCCGGTTTGTGTGTGATTATCGTCACCGGCCACCCCTCGCTTGAGGACATGCGTGCCACCTTTAAAATGAAGGTGTTTGATTATTTAGCAAAGCCGTTTTCGCTCACCCAGCTTCGGCAGACTTTGAAGAATGCTATCGATACATTTGGCTTGGGGCGAACTGCGCAAGACCGGTTGCGTGAGAAGTTGGGGCATCGGATCAAGATGCTGCGTGTTGAGCGCGACTGGTCACTGAAGGACGTTGCGGCGTTTACCAAACTGAGTGTTTCGCAGATCAGTTCCATTGAGCGGGGCGCGCATTTACCTAGTATGGAAAGCATGTTGGCCATTGCCAAGGCATTCGGTAAAAAGCCCAGTGAGTTGTTGGGGTCGATTGATTTTTGAGGAAAACCTGGGGATTAAATTCCTGTATACTTGCCACAGATGATCAGACTCATTGCGCCATTTATTCTGGTTTGCTTGTGAACCAATGGACTTCAGCAATCCAGAACTCATCCGGTCGATATTAAAAAAGACCCAACAACTAACAGTTACAGGCGATCCCAAGCGACAAGTACAATTGCATCTGATTGCACCTGATAATGCTGTAAAGTAACGCACACAACCTAATGTTGGCGTTGTTAATAGGAATTTTCAAAGATTCCAATCAACACCACAGCCCCACGCATCGTCAACAGATCCAGGAGGACAGCGATGCGGTTGCTTGCTTTATGCCTCGCGCTCAGTAGTGCCGCTTATGCCGGCGTGATTTCAGGCGTCGTGCTGGAACACCAATCCGGCAAGCCGCTGGCGCGTACTTCGATCCGTGTTCAAGCCATCCCCGGGCAGCGCTCCATGCCAC
>JBBRJC010000251.1:0-6069 GCA_038220135.1 Bryobacterales bacterium
CCATAAGTGAGGCGATGGAAAATAGGGCGATGCTGACGATCCAACAATCCATGCCAAGCCCTTGCCCGGGCCCCGCAATTTGCCCCAGTGCGGACAGTGGCGGGTATGCCGTCCAGCCGCCAAGTGGAGCGCCACCTTCCACAAAGAACGCGGCCAGCAAGGCCAGCAGAGCCAGAAAAGTTGTCCAGAACGAGAGCATATTCAGAACAGGAAACGCCATATCCGCCGCGCCGATTTGTATGGGCAAAAAGTAATTGCCAAAGCCGCTTTGTGGTGCTGTTGTCAATACGAAGAACACCATCAAAGTGCCGTGGATCGTCATTAGTGACAGGTATAGTTCTGGCGTCATAATGCCGCCCTGCGCCCCGGTCGGCCAGAGTGCTGCAAACCATTGCACCTTCGCGTCGGGCCGAATCAGATGGAAGCGCATGATCAGGCTTAGTGCGATTCCGAGAAACACCGAAAAGAACGCCAGCATGATGTACTGCTGGCCAATCACTTTGTGGTCCGTCGAAAAAACGTAGCGGCGCAGCCAACTCATCGCGGTTTCCTCTCTTCATCGGCCAGCCACTGCTTGTAATCTTCAGGCACCATCACAATTAGAGTGGTGCGCATCTGGTGATGGCCTAGGCCGCAGAGTTCAGAACATGGCACTTCGTAGATGCCTTCTTTGGTGGCACGGAATCGCAAGGGAATGATCATGCCGGGGACAAGGTCCTGCTTCAGACGCAGTTCTCGAACGAAGAAATTATGGATCACGTCGCGCGAACGCAGTGACAATTCAACCAACGCGCCACGCGGCACTCGAAGGGCTCCGGCGATGATGTCGTCTTTGCCCGAGGAGTCTTTTTCGTCAATGCCAAAAGGGTTGCCCGAGGAATCGCTGATGAATCGCGCCTCGGTTCGCCCGAACTTTCCATCAGGCCCGGTATAGCGAAAACTCCAGGAGAATTGTTTGGCCAGTACTTCTACATGCAGGTCTGCCTCGCCGGACCGATCCATGTGGACCCCGGCCCAGATGTTGCTTGCAACCATTGCGAAGGCCACGAAAACCACCGCTGTAATGGAGGTCCACAGCAGTTCCAGTTTATTGTTCCCAGTGCTGTAGGTCGCTCTGCCGCCATCGTCCCTGAAACGCATCGCGGCGTATCCCAACGCGCCCTGAGCGCACAAAAAAATTGCACCAGCAACCAGCATTAGAATCGCAAAGTGCGAATCGAAATTGATGGCGTGCTGCGAAATGGGGGCAGGGAACCACCACTGCTTACTGGCAAACAGATAAACCGTGCCGGCTGTGAGAAACCAAACTAAGAGTGCAAGCCACATGAGGAATGCGCACTAGCTGCGCAGATTGTTCAGCATATCGTAGAACTCGGGGAACGATACAGAGGCAGCCTCGGCTTCCTTCACCACCGTCTCGTCATCGGCCACCAAACCAGCCACCGCGAAAGCCATTGCGATGCGATGATCGCCGAACGATTCCACTTCCGCGGCGTGGAATTTCTGTTTGCCGGGAATGTGGAACCCGTCCTCGAAAGTGGTGATCTCGATTCCCATACGCCGCATGTTTTCGGCCACAGTTGCAATGCGGTCGGTTTCCTTTACCCGTAGCTCGGCTGCGTCGCGCACGGTCAGGCCGTTTTCGCTGCACGCCCCCAGCACTGCCAGCACGGGCAGTTCATCAATCAAAGCGGCACTCAAAGCACGAGTGATTTCGCCACCACGGAACTTGGCATTGCGAACCAACAGATCGCCCGCAATCTCGCCACCGGCAGATCGGATGTCTTGAATCTTGATGCTGGCACCGTTCTGCACCAGGAAGTCGAGCAATGCCGAACGCGTCGGGTTCAGGCCAACATTGCTGATCAGCACGTTCGCCGATTCAGCCATAGTTGCTGCCACAAGATAGAATGCAGCGGAAGAAAGATCGCCGGGTACTTCCAACTCGCGCCCCAGCAGTGGAACGCCGCCACGAATCGAAACGTTGTTGCCCACGATGGTCACTTCCGCGCCAAAGCCTTGCAGCGCAATTTCGCTATTGTCACGCGTCTTAATTGATTCGTGAACTGTGGTCACGCCATCTGCATAAAGCCCTGCGAACAGAACGCAGCTTTTCACTTGTGCACTTGCCACCGGAGGCGTGTAGTCAATCGCTTTTAGCTTGCCTCCACGAATTTCCAGCGGAGTGTAGCTGCCATCGTGCGCCGTGATGCTCGCGCCCATTTCCACTAATGGTTTAATGATTCGTGCCATCGGACGGCGAGCCAGCGATTCATCGCCAGCGATGCGCGTGGCAAATGGTTGCCCCGCAAGAATGCCGCTTAGCATTCGAATGGTAGAACCGGAATTTCCAGCATCAAGTATGCCCGTGTTTTCTTTTAAGCCGTGCAAGCCTTTGCCGTGAACGGTGATGTCGGTTCCATTCTTTTCAATCTCGATGCCCAGGGCTGTCATGCATGCCAATGTCGAATGGCAATCAGCACCGGTCGAATAATTGTGCAGCTTCGAGGTGCCCTCGGCGATTGCAGAAAGCATACCAAAGCGGTGCGAGATCGATTTGTCGCCAGGCAGACGGACTGCGCCGCTGAGCGATTTTGCGGGAGAAATGCGGATTTCCATGGAGAACCTTCTATTCTACCGGACCTGCCGGTGTAGCGCACTTCATGCGGTCTGTGGTCTACTGGCATTCATGCGTTTTTCTGCTTTCGTGCCAATGTTCGCTATGGCCGCGGTTTCTGCTACCGCGCAGGTTGAATTCAAGACTGCCAGCGATAGGATTGACGTCAAAATTGACGGCAAGCCCTTTACAGCACTTTTCATTGGTGCCGACGCGATGAAGCCGTACATGCACCCGCTTCGCACAGTCAGCGGCAAAGTTGTGACGCGCGGCTTCCCCATGGAGATGATTGAAGGCGAAGCGAAGGATCACGTGCATCATCGCGGGCTTTGGTTCACCCATGGCAACGTCAACGATATCGACTTTTGGGCGAACGAAGTTTCGCAGCGCAAGCCGGCTGGCACGGTGCAAAAGCCTGGCGCAGAACCCGCCAAGAAGGGCGTTGTAGTGACTCGCCAAGTCGCGACAGTAAAAGGCGGTAAGAAGTCTGGCCAGCTTGGGTTGCAGTTCGAATGGCAATCGCTTTCCGGCGAAGCGCTCTTGAAGGAAGACCGCACCATAACGTTTTATTCGTCGCCGACGGACCGTATCATGGATTTCGACATTACGATGACCGCGCTGAAACCTGCCACGTTCAATGACACCAAAGAAGGTACATTCGCCATTCGCCTGGCCACTGAACTGGAGGAAAAACACTCAGGAAAAATGCGCAACGCCGAAGGCGCGGTTGGCGAAAAGAATGTGTGGGGCAAGCGATCGCCTTGGGTTGACTATGCTGGAACATTGGGCGGAGAAGCTGTTGGTATCGCCATTCTGGATCATCCTTCCAATCCCCGCCACCCCACTTATTGGCATTCGCGCAGCTACGGATTGTTTGCGGCCAACATGTTTGGCCTGCACGATTTTGAAAGCGATAAGTCGAAGGATGGCAAGTTGGAACTGGCTGCTGGGCAGACCATGCGGGTGCGTTACCGCGTGGTGATCCATTCCGGTGACGCGGCATCGGCCGCGATTGCTGAGCAATTCAAAAAGTACGCTGCGATGAAATAGGCGTTCGAGCTATTCTGGAAGTGGAATGACCAAAATCCAACGGAAATATCAACTTACCAAGCCGCTCACCGATGAGCTTTTGGGCCGGATTTCAGCTGCGCACGGCATTTATGGTTTTCAGCGAATTCAGATTGCGCCGTCACTGGACGCGATCACGGTTGAGTATGACGCCACTCGCTTTTCTGTAGAATCCATGGAGAATGCGTTAGGTCGCGCTGGCATCCCAATCGCTACGGCCTAACCGTTCGTAGATTGCAAGGGAAACCAGTTGCAGCTTTCGTTTGTCTCGAAACGTGTGCCAGGCGGTGTCGGCGGCCAAGCTGTTCCAAGCTGCGCCGCGTTGCTCTAGAGAATCGAAAGAAGATACGAAGGTCAATGCACTTTGCTTGAAAGTCTCAATGCCATGCTTTTTGTGGAGCGTAATTAAAGTGGCTGAACCGCCAGGCACTCCTTCATAGACTCGAACTTCAGCAACAGATGAAGAGCACTGAAATGGAGGGGTTTTGCAACATTTTGACGATTCTCCGATCTTCTGCCATTTGGGTGCGATGCTGAAAGTAGGGGCAGTTACTGCTCCGAGGAATTGCCGACGTTGCATAATAGTCAGAATACCTTCATGCGCTCCCGGCCGTTAACTTGGCTCGCTTTTGCGAGCAGTGTACTCGCGATTTTCGCGAGCGTGCCGCTTGTAGGACAAAGTTGGCGCCCGCCTGCCGGCACGCGTCCGGCGTTACGCCGTCCTGGGGCTGAGAGCATTCTTCCTGGTGGCCGGATGGTGGCTCCGCTTGGGCGGCAATTTTCAACTGGTCCTGGTCCCTGGGGCTTGGCGATCAGTCCAAATGGAAAAACGGTTGTCACCTCCGATGGTGGCCCAAATAAATATTCGCTTTCTGTTTTGCTCAATGAAAAAGATGGCTGGCGCGGCGTCACGCACACAGCGGTAAAGCGAGGGGACAAAGAGAAGGAAGCCGAAGACGACTTTTACAGCGTCTTCATGGGGCTTACCTTCGAGGATGATAAAGACATTTTTGCCAGTGAGGGGAACTCTGGAAATGTCAGAATCCTTGGTGCCCAAAGTGGCCATACCAAGCATGTCTTCAAGTTGAACACCGGAAACTTTCGTGATTCTTACACCGGTGATCTTGTGTTTGACCGGCCTCGTGGAATTCTTTATGTTGTGGATCAAGCCAACTTCCGCGTAGTCGGTTTAGACGTGAAGAAGCGCCGAATTATCTCCAGCACTCGTGTCGGCCGATTGCCCTTTGCAATTGGCTTGTCGCCTGACCGGAAACATGTTTGGGTGACCAATCTTGGCATGTTTGAATACATGGCTATTCCGGGTGCCAACAAGCGAAACGCTCGCGAAACTGGTCTGCCGTTTCCTGCATTTGGCTTTCCATCGAATGAAGCGCTGGTTGGAGTTCGCCGGCCCAATGGCAAAGGCGAGATGGTAGACGTGCCGGGCTTGGGCGATTTGAATGTGAAGGAATCGAACTCGGTCACGGTGATCAATGTTGAACAGCCTGATTCGCCGAAGGTGGAAGCGTTTATTCCAACGGGACTGCCGATGGGAAAAGGCTCACACGGCGGGTCAAGCCCTTCGGGTGTTGCGGTTACCGACAATCGCGCTTATGTTGCCAACGGCAACAACGATTCCATCACCGTCATCGATACCAAGACCCTGACTGTATTGACGCAAATCGACATTCGCATTTCTGGTTTAGAAACTCTGCGTGGGATTTTGCCGACGGGGCTAACCGTGCAAGGTGACTGGCTGCTTGTTGCTGAATCTGGCATCAATGCGGTTGGCGTGATTGATCGCAAGAAAGATAAAGTGATCGGCCATCTTCCTGTTGGTTGGTTTCCAACACGCATCGCAATTCACAATGGTACTGTATTCGTCTCCAACGCCAAAGGCCACGGTACCGGTCCCAATGCGAACATGCAACGCGCCTTGCCTACTAGCTTCCAAGGCTTGCTTCGACGTGGATCTGTTTCCATGTTTCCGCTGCCATCTGCCAGTGAATTGGCTGCAAATACCAGCAAGGTGATGGCATTGAACGGCTTTATTCCGAGTAAGGAAAAGGACGCGCCACTTCCGGCTGAGATCAAGTACGTGGTGATGATCGTCAAGGAAAACCGAACTTTCGACGAGGTTTTTGGCGATGTTGAAAAGGCCTCTAACGGCCCTGTAAATGGCTCTTTTGATCTCGCCCGCTTTGGTACACGCGGCATCATTTTTGCCGACAAGAAGGAACTGCGCCAACGCTTTAGTATGCGCAATGTGAACGTTACGCCGAACCATCATGAGATGGCACAGCGCTGGGCGATGAGCGACAATTTTTACGCTGATTCCGAGGTGAGCGTGGATGGCCATCATTGGCTTGTTGGTTCGTATCCCA
>JBBRJC010000252.1:0-6064 GCA_038220135.1 Bryobacterales bacterium
TTTGCGTACCACCAGCAGATTGGCATCCGCAAAATTAGCCGTTAATTCTGCATCGGATGAACCTCTGAACGCCGGGCCATCCAGAATAATCCAATCAAACGAGTCGCGCAGTTTTTCGAGCAGGATCGGTAAACGGCGAAAATCTACAGGGTCGATGTTGCCAGCCTTGCGCTTTCCAATGGGCATCACCGATAGATTTGTATCGCCCATACGACGCACTGAGTCCTGCCAATCCAGCGTCTCAATCGCTTCGGTCAATCCTTGCGCAGCTTGAATGCCCAATGACGTGGTGGCGTAAGTGGAGGCCGGATTTAAGTCGATCAGCAGCACCTTGCGATCACTACCAAGAGCCATAGCCGCAGCCAAATTCGCGGCGACAAATGATTTGCCATCTTTCTCTGACGGGCTGACAATTGCCAGCACCTTCAAATCCATCTGCGCATTTTCCCAATCTTTTTTCGCCAATGTCAGGCGGCTTCTCAATTGCCGGAATTGTTCCACATATTCCTTCTTGCATTTTGGATGAAGGATGACAAAAGTATCAAGACAAGCATCCCAACTCAGTTGCCGTTGCGATTCTATGGGAGCACTGAACGCTTCGCCCACAGACGGGTTGACTGGATGAGGCCGGTCTGCGCGATGCATGCGATCCACCAGCCGCAGCATTTCTGCAACGCTATTTTCAGCCTCAAGCGCCAGATCTTCCACTGCGCGATGAGCGATCATTTCCGCCGTCTTCGTTGCTGCGTCCAGATTCGTCATGGTTTGTTGTTGATTGCTCACTTCAGTTCACCGCCGCCTGTTCCATTTCACTACGTACTTTTCCGACTTCTCCACGGGCCAGCATTGCAAGTACGCGTTTGGTTCGGCCCTTTTCTTCTTCCGGTTGCCATTGCATCATTTCTTCAAGAATGGCTGAGGCGTTGCGCGTCATGCCGAGGCTCAAATAAATGTAGGTCAACGTGTCGTGAATTACTGTGCTCTGCGGAAGAGATCGTTTTGCATCCTCGGCATAGTGCAGCGCGGCCTGCAAATCTTCCCCGTTACGAGCCATCAGATACGCCAGATTATTCAACGCGTAGGGATTGTTTTTGTCTCGCTTGATCGCTTCGATATAGGCAGACTTCGCCTGCTTCTGGTCCCCTGCAGTTGCCATTAGCACTGCATAATTAAGCCAGGCACGGGCGCCGTCTCCGCCGGAAGTTTGGATGCGCTTGTATTCTTCGGCTGCTTCTTTCGATTTGCCGGAAAGCCCTAGCGCGTTTGCATATCCCAGACGATACTCAACGTTTTTTGGAAACTGTTCTGCCAGGCTCTTATATTCGGCACTGGCGATTACTTCTTGATGCGCATAAAGTGCCACAGACGCGTAGAGTGCGCGTATTTCAGCACTATTTGGGAAGCGCTTACGGGCGCTTTCCAACCTTATCAAAGCGGCAGGTCCTGCACCGGTTGATGCTTCCAGTTGCGCTGCCATCAACACTGGCCGTGCGTCATTCGGTAGCAGCTCTTGCGCTCGCTTCAACATTTCAAGTGCCTTACCATTCTGTTGCAGTGATGCCTTGGCGGTGGCCATGGTGATCAGCGCTTCCACATCGTTTGGTTGCGATTCCAACAACTTCGTCAATGACTTTTCCGCATCGGCGGGACGTTTCCGAGCCAGATTTGTTTTCGCTTGCAAAATCAACGCCGGGGTGTAATCCGGAGCCCGGCGCAATAACGCAGCCAGACGATCCTGAGCCAATCCTGCATGGCCTGCCATCAAATCCGATTCCGCTAGAGCAATCCAACCCGGTGCGTAATTTGGATCCAGCGCAACCGTGCGTTCAAACTGTTGGCCAGCCTTGATCAAGTCGCCTGTCTGCAGGTATGCCCGGCCCAAATGTAATCGCACGAAAGGAGAGTTAGGCATTTTTGTGAGGATCGATTCCAGGCGTGCTTTCGCTTTGGTGCGATCTTCACCTTTTTCCGATTCCAACTGAAAAGCAGCTTGATAAGCATTCAACAACGGATCGTTGGGGGCAATCTTCAGTTCCGCTTCCAGAATCATTTTCGCAGCGGTTGGATTCTTTTTGGCAAACTCCATATCCATCAATCTAGCGGCATAAATATTGCGCGATTTGGCATTGGCTGCCTTGCCCGACTCATACCATTGCTTTGCCATATCGAATTGCGCACGGTGCATCCAGAAGTCGCCTGCGCGCGCTTGTGCCAACTCATCAGAAGCATATTGGCGCACTGCATCATTAACCAGCAGAACTGTTTTCTTATGATCGCCATCAGCACTGATGTGTGCTGCAAGTTGCAGCGCCACCTGCATGTTCTTGATGTTTTGCGCTTTCTTTTCAAGAACCGCAACAGCTTCAGACGCATTATGCCGTTCCATCAATTGCAAATACAGCAGATCATACCCAGGCCCAAAATCTTTATTCGCTTCCAGTAAGTGGCGCAGAATTTCGGCAGCCTTGTTGTGGTCGCCGATGGAATAGTAGGCCGCAGAAAGTTGAGCTTCAAGAGGAGGATCGGAAGCCTCTTTTTTGATAGCCTTTTCCAAAACTTCAAGTGCTTCTTCCGAACGCCGTTGCTCTAATAAAACTTGCGATTTCAGCCGGTATCCATCAGCCGATTTTGGCCAACGCTCAATCAAACGCGCCGAAAGATCTTCCACTTCCCGCAATATTGACGAAGGACGCCCAGGGTCTCCGAAATAGATTTGATAGGTCAGTTCAGCAAGCTTGACTTGCACTTCGCGGCGATCCGGCAGCAATTCAGCAGCACGAATCAGACGTTCGCGCGCCGGGCCGGCTTGCCCGGTTTCCAGCAGAGAAATCCCCAGCCGGTAATTCGCCATTCCATGCTTAGGCTCCTGTTTGAGCACTTGCTTGAATAGGAGTACTGCACCGTCATGATCGCCTTTTGCCGCCAATTCTTCGCCACGGGCCAGCAGGCTGTTGACGCTTTTGAACGAGCAACCATACATGGCCAACGTGCCCGCCATTAACAGAACCATTAGATTGGTGGTTGCCGCACTTGCGCCGAATAACCGGAAGCGAGAGCGCTTCTCATCAGTAATAGTCAACGGGCCACTAGAAGGCAGTTCGGCAAATAAAGGTAGATCGCCCAACAGCAACAAGTGATCCAGCGTGCGAATGCGTGGGCGTCGAAGGAAACTGAGTAAGCCCATCATCATGCCGAACAACAATCCAGAAATTGTCCCTAAAGCGATTCGCAGTTGTCGCACGGGCTGTTCCGCAGATTCGGGCATCGTCGGAGGCTCAATCAGTTCTGCCGTTTCGCCCTGTCCGCGACGCTCCATGTTGGAGGCCACTTGTGATTCGCGCTGCTTTTTCGTTAGCTCTGTGTATTGATCTTTTAAGACGCTATATTCGCGCATCAGCACCAGGCGCTCCATTTCCAATTCCGAATTTGCACCGGCCGGCCGCACTTCAGATCGCAGCGTTCTGACCTGCCGCGTGAGCTGTGATTCTTCTGCTATCATCGCCTGGCGAGCCGCATCCAATCCTTGCAATTCAGCCCTGGCCCGATCCAATTGAACTTGCACCGATTGCTTGGCGGCTTCACGGCTGAGCCGCATTTCACGCTCTTCGATCTTGGCCAGTTCTGATTCCGCCTTGCCAAGGGCCACTTCAACTGTTTCGCGATCAGCCTGCCCCGGTACGTAACGATTACGCGCTTCTTCCGCCTTAGCACGCAGTGAGAAAACGACGTCTCTCGCCCGGTCGCCACTTGGCGTCGGTGTAGGTGCAACGTTCTGCTTTTCCAGGTTCTGATATTGGCCTTCAAGCACCGCGAGCATGGTCTTTTTCATCGTCCGTTCCGTGCTTACTGAACGCAGACTGGACAACACAGAACCGAGCCTGCCATCCAACTGATGCAATTCGTCCACTTCCATCAAATGTTCGGTAGCAATGCCGGTGCCGTTGCCTGGTAAGGTTGTGATTTTAGCTTCCAACTCTGTTAGTTGATCCAGAACCTTTTTCACTTCCTGTTGCAAAAATTCGGTGGTCCCCATTGACTGTTCGCCACGATATCGGCGATTTTCTTCGTAAATCAACTCAACCACGCGCTGCACTACTTTTTGCGCTTTGGCTGGATCGGAATATTGGAAAGAAATTTGAATCGATGGAACGGTTCGCCCGGTACCTTCACTGGGAGCGGCACCAACCGCGCGCATTTGAAGATCACGTTGAAATCGAGGAACCAGGTCGGCAATTGTGCTAAATACCCGGCGCTCAGAATATAGACCAAAATTTTCGATCATTTTGGTCGCAGTTAGACGGCTATTTACCAATTGAGTAAGTGCGAATATTCGTTGGTCTATTTGCATCGCAACGTTGGATGTAACATAACGTTCAGCTACCTGCGGTGGAATGAACCGGACCTGCGCGCGTGAGACATAGGTATCGGGATTAAACTGGACCCAAGCTACAGATGCCAACAGACCGAGGATTCCGAAGAACAGAATCCGCTTATAATAATGGCGGATCAACCAAGCGCTATCTGACGCAGCACTTATCTGCAGCCACTGCCCGAGATCCATCGACCAAATGCCCCTGGGGGTCATTAGCATTTCGCCCTGCCTTAAAGGTGCCAACCTAATCACCTCTGGGTGGAATAGGAGAACTTCTGATGAGTATTACTCTCAATCCATCGGAAAATACTTAGGAAGACTTTAGGGTCTTGGTTCAATATGATTCCCTTTTTGAAACGACAGGTGTTCCATAACGACCGAGAATCGCATCTCACAAGCCTTAACACATTTGTTTTCAATGAGAAGGGATTGGCACAGCGGATGCCTTAGTGAAGTAAGGATATGCTTAAAAAAACCTTACCTCTCCTCGTTTTTGCAACCACCAGCTTGCTGGCCGATTCGATTTTTCAAACCGTTAATATCGGTACTCTTGGAACCAACTTTTTGGGCGCGGGTGCCGCTTCCGGCATCGCACTCAGCGCAACCGGGCAAGTCATCGGGCAATCGCTCGTCAATGGCAACCCAAATAAAATGAATGCTTTCTATTATGCCGGGGGCGTTTTATCGAATATCGGGGTCCTAGGATTTGGCTCAGAGGGTATCAGTAGAACCCTGGCGCACAGCATGAATAGTTCAGGATTGGTTGTGGGACAATCGACCGCTTACAACCGGGGCGCCAATCTAGGTGAGCGTGCTGTACTATGGGACGGTATTTCGCTCAATAGTCTAGGTACGTTTGGAACAACTTCATTTGGATCAGGATACAGTTCAGCATTGGCGATCAATGAAGGCGGAACAGCAGTGGGAACAGCGACGATGTACAGCAACGGCAACTTCGTTGGACAAAGAGCGTTTCAATGGTCTTCTGGAACTGGACTTGTGGACTTGGGCGTTCTGCAAAACGACCCAAATTTGGTGAACGCCAGTGCGGCACTCGATATTAATGACAGCGGCCGGGCGGTGGGATATTCAACTGTCTACACCGGCAATGTCTCTAAGGGAACTCGGGCGGTGGTTTTTCAAAATGGAGCCATCACTCAAATCGCACCATTGGGTCTTGATGCGGCGGGATTTGCCAACGCTTCGGCGATGATGGTTAATCAAGCGGGAGTGGTGGCGGGAAACTCAACTTTCGGCAGTCGGGGTACACGGGGATTTGTATATAACAACGGGGTGATTACGAATATTGGAACTTTAAGCGAAGACCAGACCGGCTACGGTTCCAGTGTGGCTAAAGACCTCAGTGAGACGGGTATCGTTGTTGGTAACTCCCAATATTATTCAAATGACCAGATTCAAGGCGAACGCGGTTTCTTGTGGAGCAATGGGATTATGGTCAACCTTGGGCTGCTCGCCGGAGCCGTGAACCCAGGCTCGTTTAGCGAGGCGAACGCAGTGAACGACAGTGGTCAAGCGGTCGGACGCTCGAGTTCGGCAACGCAGGTACATGCAACGTGGTGGTCAAATGGCGTGCTTTATGACTTGAACGATTTAGTGTCGGGATTGAATGGGTACGTATTGGAAGATGCCGTTGACATCAACAATCTCGGACAAATTCTTGTGAATGGCATG
>JBBRJC010000253.1:0-6053 GCA_038220135.1 Bryobacterales bacterium
TCACCAGACCATCTTTCACCATGGGACGAAGGATGGGAATAACCTCTTGCAGCTTTTCTTCCGATTCAACCACCGTAATGGTCACCGGCCGGTCGTCGTTGACCCCGAATAGGCGCTTGCGATGCACATGATGGTGCTTGCCAAACCCCATAATGCCGGTGGAAACCGTTGCCCCGTTGACATTCAATTGCACTAGTTTGCGAATGATTAATTCATAAAGTGGCAGGTCCTCTACCCGCTCAGCTTCGGAAATGAAAATCATCAACACTTTCAATTTGCCGGTCATACTTTTGTCCCTTTCTTACCGGAAGTAATAGCATACAGCGCCGGCAAGGCAAAAAGAGTCAACAGTAACGTGGAGAGCAATCCACCCACCACCACCGTTGCCAGCGGACGCTGCACATCTGAGCCAATTCCAGAAGCTCGAGCTGCGGGCACCATACCCAGTAGCGCCACCAGAATCATCATCAACACCGGGCGCATCTGCGCAATCGAACCTTCAATGATCGCTTCCTGAACCGATCCACCCGGATCGTTTCTCCTTCGTCTATTGATCTCGGCCACCACAAGCACGCCGCTCATTACGGCCACCCCGAACAACGAGATGAATCCCACTGCGGCTGACACACTCAAGTTGATGCCGCGCAGGTATAAGAAGATGATGCCGCCCACCAGTGAAAACGGTACGTTCATTAAAACCAAACCTGCATACTTCGGCGAGCCGAACGTGAAAAACAATAGCGCAAAAATAATTACAATGGTCACCGGCAGGATCATAGTCAAACGCTTGCGCGCGCGATCCAGATTCTCGAACTGCCCGCCCCAGGTAACTTCATAGCCCGGGGGTAACTTAATCGATTGATCGAACTTCTCTTGTGCCTCGCCCACAAAACTGCCCTGATCGCGTCCGCGAATATTGGTACGAACGGTAATCTGCCGCTTGTTTTCGCTACGGGCAATAATGCTTGCACCGCTGACAACTTTGATCTCGGCAAGTTGCGAAAGGGGAACGCGGCCGCCTTCCCTCGTGGGAATCAAGATGTTGCCTATGGCATTCATATCGGTACGCGCCTCAGGCACATAACGAACCGTAATATCGAACCGGCGCTCGCCTTCGAACATGGTCGAAACCGCCCGCCCGCCGATCGCCATTTCAATCACGTCCTGCACATCTTTCACGTTGATGCCGTAGCGCGCCACGTTCTGACGGTTAATCGCCAGACGCACCTGAGCCTGATCTTCTTCCTGCTCAATCGCGGAATCGGCCGCGCCTGGAACAACTTGAATAATTCCCAGCGCTTTGCTCGCATATTTCCGCAGTAGCACCAGGTCGGGGCCACTGATGATCACCGCCAGATCGGCAGCCGATCCGGTAACGGCTTCCGTTACATTGTCTATGATCGGTTGCGTAAAGCTGAACGATGCACCTGGAATCTCTTTCTTCAACTTGGCGGCGAACTCTTCGATCAAATCGGCCTTCAGCTTGCCTTTTTTCCAAGTATCGTAAGAGTTCAAGGCAACAAATATTTCGTTGCGGTTCGGACCATATGGATCGGTCCCGGCGTCATTGCGGCCCGTTTGCGAGCTGACAAGCTTCACTTCGGGAGACTCTTTCAGAATCATGCGAACCTTGCTCGCAATCTCCGCCGATTTCGCCAGCGAAACTCCTGGCGGAAGCACCGCGCGCACCCAGATCACACCCTCGTCCAACTGCGGCAAAAACTCGGAGCCCAAATTCCCGCCCAGCACGAATGATGCAATCACGATCGAAAACGCAACCAGCACAACCGGAAGTGGACGCTTCACAATCCCGCTCAACACACCGGCATACAACTTCTGCAGCCACACCAGCACCGGATTGTCCCAAGCCTTAACGCCGTTACGAAACAGGTAGGTTGCCAAAACCGGGATCAACGTCAGCGCCAGCAACATCGAACCAAGCAATGCATAACAAACCGTGAAGGCCATCGGCGTGAACAACCGCCGTTCCACGCGTTCCAAGGTGAACAACGGAATGTAGGCGGCAATAATGATCATCAATGAGAAGAAGATGGGCCGCTCTACTTCGAGCGCCGCATGCAACACCGTATCCAGGACGCTTTCATCGCTCTTAGTCTTGGCACGCATCTGCAGGTGATGCACCACATGCTCCACCATAATCAATGTGGCATCCACGATAATGCCGAAATCAAGCGCGCCCAAGCTCAGCAGGTTCGCCGGAATTCCGGTTATTTGCATGCATACGAACGCGAATAGCAGCGACAGCGGAATTGTAATCGCCGTAAGCAGAGCAGCGCTGGCACTGCCAAGGAACAGGAACAAAACAGCGACTACAATCACCAACCCTTCGAGCAAGGTATGAATAACCGTTCCCAACGTGTTGTCCACAAGGTCCTTGCGATCGTAAATCACGTTCAGCTTCACACCTTGCGGCAATCGCGTCGCATTGATATCGTCAACAGCATCCTTCAGGCCCTTGAGCACATCGGACGGATTCTCGCCACGGCGCATTAGCACGATGCCTTCAATGCCACCGCTCTTGCCGTTGACGCCGAAAATGCCTGTCTGCGGAGCTGCCCCCAGTTTCACCTTCGCAACATCCCGCACAAACACCGGAACGCCCTTATTCTCGTTGACGACGATCGACTCAATGTCTGTTACAGAAGAGATCAAACCAACCCCGCGAATGACCATCGACTGTTGCCCGTTATCGAGCAGCGCTCCACCGGCATTGCCGTTGTTGGCATTCACCGAGGCAGCAATCTGTGGGATGCCTAAACTATACTTTCCAAGCGCGAGTGGATCAATTTCAATCTGATACTGCTTCACCAAGCCACCAAACGGCGTTACATCGGCCACGCCGGGAACTTGCAGAAAGCGCGGAACAACTACCCAATCCTGAATTTCCCGTAACACGCGCTCCCCGCCGGGACCATCGATCGTATAGCGGTACAAGTCTCCGATCGGAGTCGACAACGGGCCAAGCGACGGCGTCACATTATCTGGCAGATTCGCATCGCGAAGCTTCTCGAGAACCACTTGACGCGCGAAATAATCGTTGGTCCCATAGGCGAAGGTCAGTTCCACCACCGAGAGCCCGAAAATCGTACGCGACCGGCGCGCAATTACTTGCGGCACACTGTTGAGCGCGCGCTCGATCGGCACAGTAACTTGCTGTTCGACTTCTTCGCTGGCCCGGCCAGGGAAAAGCGTAACAACAACAACCTGCGTATCCGAAATATCGGGATAGGCTTCAATTTTCAACTGCTGAAATGCAAGGATTCCCAGACCGATCAGACTTACGCCAATCAGTACCGTGATGAATCGTTGACGGAGAGCGAATCGCAGTAACTGCGCAATCACAGGTGTAACTCCAAATCTTTAGTTAAGAAACTTATTAGTTGCCTTTCAGCAGCATTACGCCATCGGTTACAACACGGTCGCCGGCCTTCAAACCGGAAGCGATACCAATCGTATCCTGCATTCGATTGGCTAGTGTTACCTTGGTCAGTTGAAACTTGCCAGGGGCGAGTTCCAGCCAAACGGAACTCTGCGTCTCGGCTTGAATTACAGCTCCAACAGGAACCACAGGCATGTTCTGCACCGATTCCACGTGGCGGATATTGCCAAACATTTCCGGACGGAAACGTCCGCCGAGATTGTCCATTTCAGCCCGAACCTTAATCGTGCGGGTTTGCGGATCCACTGTATCGGCAATCCTGGTCACCCGGGCATGGAACACTTCATTGGGAAACGCTGTCAGTTCGATATCAAAGCGCTCGCCAACCTGGATGAAGCGAATGGAACTTTCCGGCACATCGGAGGCGACCCACACGGAACTCAAATCGGCTATGGTGATCACAGCCTGGTTGGTGTCGTTCTTAAATTCGCCCTGTGCGGCTGTGATATCCATTACTTTGCCTGAAATTGGTGCCGCAACGGCGATCTTCTGCCCAAATTGTCCGGCTTTCAAACCTAGGATTTCCAATCGGCGCTGCGCCTGTTTCATCATCGCCTCAGCCTGTTCCAGCACGGAGGTATTTTGAGCAATCGCGTTTTCCGCATTAAGAACTTCCTTCTTGGCGATCGCATTGTGCTCAAACAGATCCTTCACCCGGTCGTAATCGGTCTGCGCCTTCAATAAGTTCGCTTTGGCCTGGTTAATCTGGGCCTGTGCCTGAAGCTGAGTTGCCATCGCCGCGTCGGAATCGGAACTTTCAACAGTCATCACAACCTGCCCTTGTTTTACCGTATCGCCGATGCGCACGGAGAAGGTGGAAATGCGGCCCGCAACAGGCAATGAAATACGCGCCACCCGGTTCGGGTTCAACTCCACTTTGCCAGGTGCCACCACTTCATGGGTGGGAACCGACTTCTCCACCACTACTTCAACTTTGATCTGTTTCAATTTCGGAGAATCGGCAGCAATGGTAACCAAACCGGGAACTTCCACGGCAGCGGCTACCGCTACCGCTTTGGGCTCTTCTTTCTTCGAGCAGGCTGAAAACAACGCCAGACTGAGGATGGGAACAACTAACAGGCCAATCTTCACGGGGTCACCACTTTACCAGAGATAGTATCAATCAAAAACAGACTGCGAGCATAATCAGCGCGAGCATCGTTATAGCCCTGCACAGTATTGTTAAAGGCACGCTGCATTCGGTGTTCTCCTCAAAATCAATTACCGCTAACGGTTGCACCGGAAACAGTTTCAATCAGATATAGACTACGGGCGAAGCTGGCGCGTGCGTCGTTGTAAGCCTGCGTGGCGTCGTTGAAGGCGCGTTGTGCATCCAGAAATTCAACCAGGCTGGCCTCGCCGCGGCGGTAAGAATATTCAGTAATGTCGCGCACGTTCTTGGCTTTGCCGAGCATGTCGGTTTCAACAATGGTGAGCAGTTGGCGCGATACCGAATACTGGCGGAACGCTTGTTCCACTTCGGTGGCAATACTGGTTTCAAGGGCATCTTTCTGAGCGCCAGCCAGCGTTATCTCACGCCGCGCCCGCAAAATTTCGCCCTGATTTTTGTTGAACACCGGCAGAGGCATGCTGAAATACAATCCGATTGAATTGCCGGACTTGCCCCAGGCCGACTGGCGAGTCAGTTCAGCACCGACGCTGTAATCCACCTTGCCATTGGCCAGTTGCAAGCGCAGATCAGCTTGTGAGCGCACCTGCGACTGCTGCCCTGCCAAATAATCTGGCCTTGTGAGTAATGCTTTTTTGGCGATATCGGGCTCGGCATCTATTATATCTGTGCGCCGCAAATCGCCGGCCACATCAAAGTTTGCGGTCTTCAATTTGCGGCCCATCAAGAGCTGCAAGCGAGTCTTCGCCTGATCCAGTTGAAGCTGCGCCTGCTGCACAGAAGCACGATACAAAAATGCTGCGACGCGCGAACGTTCCAACTCCAACTGCGAAAGATCGCCGCTGCGCAAGCGCGCTTCGTTAATGGTCACAACGCCTTCCAAACTGCGCAAATTTTCCTGCGCCAGCGTCAGATTGTTTTTGGCTTGTTGAATGTCCACAAAAGCGGTTTGGACGGCGAAGATCACCTGCCGCATCGCTTCCCGCACACCTAGCTCAGCCAGCGATTTTTGTTCCTTGGCAAGGGAAATTCGTTCTTCCCGCTTATGCCCCCGCTCCATGGGAACGTCGGTATGAATGTTCAGTTGGTTCGGGCCTAGCGGAGTATCAGGAGAGTACGTGGCACCAAGCAGATTCAGCGTCTGGCCTGCAACTGTCAAAACGGGATTAGGTCGAAGCCTTGCGGTAATCTCCCGAGCCTCAGCAACACCAACATTCAGGCGCTGGGCAATCAGATCCAGATTCTTGCTGATTGCTTCCTGAATCGCCTGATCTATTGTTATGACAGGAGTTGCAACCTGGCTTTGGGCGTGGAGGTAAGACCCTACTAACAGCGTTGAAACAATGGTCCTGGTTATCACTCTTCGATCATGCCGGAGTAAATGAAAAATTACCCTCAGGCCGAGGCCGTATTTTTATAGGGCACGGGAGGGTCCGGTCCCCTGATCCAACTGGAGCTTTATCC
>JBBRJC010000254.1:0-6048 GCA_038220135.1 Bryobacterales bacterium
CGGAAGCGATAGCCGATCTCGAAGGAGTTGGTGATGTTGTAATCGTTCCAGCTTTCACCTCGAACTGGTCCTGTTTGCTGGGGGGTGGGTGCTACTACCGGCTGCGCTTGGAGCTGACTCGCCGTGAGCAATAAGATTAGAGAAATCGTATTTCGCATGGGGCGTCTCCTTAGCGCAAGAATCTCGGGTCGGCATTAGAGCCGTGGATACGGACGTGGCAAACGGTACACTTTTGGTACCGCGGATCGGCCATATTGTGGGATGAGGTTTGGGTTTGAATGCCTGCTGAAGTCCGTCCGAATCCGGGAGTGCCGTTATGACATTCCAGGCAAACCGTTGCAACAGTTGGGCGGCGCAGTAATTTTGCGTTCATCGAGCCATGTGGGGCATGGCAGGATTCGCATCCATCGACGCGAACGGCTGTGTGCTCGAAGGCGAATGGACCGCGTTTTTCGCTATGGCATTTCAGGCACGCTTCTTCATTGGATTGACCGTGCTCGACCATTCTGGGGCGGACGCCCATTCGCCATGTTGCCGCTTGCACGCCGTGCGGATTGTGGCAATCGGAACATTGCATGAACCCTTCATTGACTCTATGTTTGAAGGGCATTGAGAATTGGGCTTTCACGGATGCGTGGCAACTACCGCACAATTCGGCTTGTTTGGCCGCAAGTAGAGATTTCTGACTTGCTGGTTTGTGGATTGAATGGCAGTTATTGCAAACGACGTTCGCTTCAGTGTGCGCGCTTCGCTGAATATTGTGACGGCTTACGTCCTTGCTGTGACAGGTGAGGCATGCGTCGAGGGCAGCCTTGGGAGTCATTATTGAGAAGGCTGAACGGATCGTGGTTTTGCCACCGCGGGCTTCAACGTGTTGCTTGCCGGGTCCGTGGCAACCTTCGCATCCGGTGAGTTCTTTTGCAACATTGCCGGCAGCAACACTTTTGAAGTGCGGATTTTTGTAAAAATTCTGCCACACATCAGGATGGCACCCACGACATACCAAGTGCCCGACGTAGCCATCTGATGTTGGTTTGGGGACGTCTGCTGCTTCCAGCAGCATCGCTCCAGCTGCCAAAACAAGGCAGACTCTAATTGTTTGTAACAGGCACGCCCTCATAGCAATATAAACTATTCAAACACACCTTACACCCTTCAGTTGTACGCAAACTGTGAGGGAAGTGTTAAAAATACCCGGGTCAGCTAGAAAATATAGCTAATACCGACAAGTGGGGTAAAAGCATGGACCCAGGATTGCTTGCCGCCAGAAAGAGGCAGGACAACTTGGTCGGGAAATTGAGTCAATGCGTCCCTGAATTCGACCCTGAGACTAAGACTGTTGGTCAGTTTCACTTTGGCTCCGGCTCCGAACGTCATCAGGACTTTGAGATCTGCGGTATTCGCGAATGCCGCTATGTTGCTGTTAGGTTGAAATGGGCGTTCTGTCCCATTTCCTTGGAAGCGTTTCACGCCTGCACCAACTAACACGTAGGGACGAATTCTTGATCCGAGAGGCGAAAAATGCACGTGAACATCGTAGTGGATGGAGTGGCTGCGCGAGCCAAATGTTGCGGTGCCAGTTCTGCCGGACAGTTTGTACTCACCGCCCTCGAAGTCGTAGCGCAATTCGCCGCCAACATTCTTGTACATGTTGTGACCAATCCAGGCGCTTCCCATCAGGCCAGACGGGAATTTCAAGTCAGCTGAGCTGCCTATTCCCGTTATGGTTTTGTTGTTGGAAAAGCTACCGCCAACTCCACCGCCGAATTCGAAGCGAGGTTCATCAGCCGCCGCTGTTGGACGGCTCTTTTGGGCCGACGCGCGCTGTGGGAGCCCGAGTACGAGCAAACCGATCAGCGTAAATTGGGAAATCAGTCTTAGTGTCCGCATCATAAACCTTCTATCGGTACTTTCGTCTTAGGACTTTAGTTTTTCCGAATTTAATCCACAACACGCAAGTTAACCGTGCTGGAATTGCCGGATTGCGTTACTACCAGCGGGACTTGCAGTCCTGAGTTGATCCTGCGATTGACCGTGACATTGATCTGATAGACTCCGATTTCGCCCGGCGTCAATCCTGCAAAGGATACGGGCAACTGAACGCCACCCAAGGTTACCGTTGGCGGAATCAATACCGACGGAAGTGGATCGGAAGGACCAGGTGTTCCGGCCGGTATAGCCGGTGAGGTGTTGCCCATTCCCGACAGGTAAATCGTTAGAGTGTCGTCCTTGTGCACTGGGTTTGAGACAGTCACAAGCCCATTATTAGCGGCGCGAACCACGGCTGGGACCGTAGAATCAGCTCCTTCCAACACGCTACGGAATATGATTGGGGCGGCTGGGAGCATTGTTAAGTTGTAGTTGTCGCTGACGCCACCTGGGGTGCGGAGCACCATTGTGACGTTTCCATCGACCTGGAACGGCAGTTGCGCATTGATCTGCGTCGGTGAGACGAACAGAACCGGAACGGGTAAACCGTTAATCGTAAGGCAGCTTTCGCCGAGGGCTGTTGGCAAGGGCAGGGCACTGTTGGCCAGATTAATCGGACTTAAATCGCGTCCAGTGATAGTTATCAAGCTCCCAGGGGCGACAGACGCGCTTTGATCGGCGGCGTTGCTCACCCGTTCGAGGCGAGGGGATGCGGTGGCGGCGTCGTAGACCCAGGGTAATACGGTGAATCCGCTGGTGGTCATCACGATGATTGAACTGCGATTGGCGAGAGGGGCCAGGGTTCGAGTGAATGCATTTAGGCTTGCACCTGCTGCGGCACCGCCTGCGCCACCAGTTGGGGCAATATCGACCACAATCGGCGCTTCGATCAGACGGGTTGCACGGACCGCATCGCCCGCTGGCAAATTGACGCGTTGGATGATGCCGGGGCTCGAGGAACTGGCTGCGCCGACCCGAATTGCTGATTGGTCGATGAAGGCGAAGCCGGAGCTTAAGCCGATGGAAGTATCCATCGTCCGGATTGATACCAAAGATGCATTAAGCAGTTGGTTGCCTACGACATATTGGTCGAAGTTTGAGGCTGCGTACGCGCCCGTGACTTGGCCCGCTAGTTTACGCGAGATGGTGAAAGCGTCGGCCACGGCGTTGTACAGCATGGCTGTTCCGTCGGTTTGAATGAGTAGAATGCTGGCACCGTTTGAAGATGCAACAAGAGTTGTGCCTTCGAGAATTTCATTCTTGTATACGCCCAGTGACGTAAGTATTGAGACGCGGCGCGTCGCTAAATCGAAGCTGGCGATCTTGGGCGTCGAACTTTCATCACGAACCGCAGCGAGGCAAAGGCGGCTGGAGCAGGCAACTGAACGAGGCGCTATGGCGCCGGGGAACTTTACAGGTGCAACTTCCTGCAGTGTTTCAAGGTCATATACACGCAAACCATAGGTGCGATCATTTGCCACCATCAGATATTTGCGATCGAAGGAAAACGCCATTTGCAGTGGTGCTGTTGATGTCTTTAGTGTCGCAATTTGGCTATTAGTTGCTCCATCAAAAACCAGGATTTGATTGGTGTCCTTGCGGAGAATATAGAACCGGTCACGCGAAGGGTCTGACAACAAGTCAACCAGGTTCCCAGGCACATTCACGGTAGTACCGCGCTGATCGGGCTCCTTCGTATTGACCAGGACGCGAATGGTGCCCGGTAGATTGATGGCATCAGGCGCTGTTACGGTTAAGGTGACCGCCGAGGTTCCATTCTTTGTACGAAATGCTTCGGGATCGATCCGTACTGTCACTGTTGCTGGTGTCACACCGGTAGACGGAGAAATGGTCACTCCAGAGTTTGAACTACCAATTCCGAACGGAACACGGTTGCCACCTGGATCGACGATTGTGATTTGTTGTGACAATGACTGGCGGTCGCAGAAGCTGGTGCGGAAGACCAAGTCCTCGACGCTGGCAACTACTCTTTTCTGCTGAGATAGCGCGCCTACAGGGATAGCCAAAATACCGCTCTCCGATATGGAGTACATCCAGTTGGAATCTGCGCTCAGGATGCTCTTTCCGGCTGCATTTTCCGGCAATTGGAATTTTTCGAGGACCGTGAGATTGTCGGAGTCAAGAACCTGCAACACGGGCGGCTCGGATGCAACCGTTGTACCACCAGTGCCGCCCGAAGCAGCAACTGAAGGGACTTGCGAATAAATGAGGCCGCGGCTGCTATCGATGGCGTGGGTTCCGATGTTCAATACGCCGGTGGTGGGCATTTTCCCGCGAATATATAGATCTGTTTCAAAATAGAGCCAGCCGTTGATGAACGTCTTGCCGTCTTTACTTACGCTAAGTGCTCTTGGACCTAACGCCGGGCTAGGTTTGATGCCGCCGTAAATGAGTGCTTTTGTATTCACGTCATAGCGGAAGTGAATCACCGTAGTGTCGCTGGTACCAGCGGCCAAAACGCCGTAAATCAAACCCAAATCGCCACTGGCTGCGAGCGAACTGGCGACGATTGTCGCCGGCGAATCGGTGGAGCCAGCAGGTAACGCTTTGGCGACTACGCCGTTCAAAGGTGCCAATGTCTGGGTTGTGCCTGTCGCTGGATCAAAAATAAGAAATTCGGTGACCGTAACCACTAGAGCCTTGCCATCTAGCCCAAACTGAACGCCCAAGGGCGCCGCTGAGAGGGTGAAGGTCTGGCGGTTGTTGGTGTTTAGATCGATCACTGTCAAAGCGTTGTTTGAGGTGATGGGTAAAGTCTGTGGTGCAAAATGGGTGACGACAAGATAACGGCCGTCTGGAGACAACGACAATGAACTTGGTTGGATTGCCACGTTCATCGACGTACGCACGCTGTAGTCGCTCAACGACACAACATCAATTCGATTGGCCGTGTAGTTGGCAACGTACAAGACTCGTCGACCTTCGTCCAGAGTTAAGTCAGCGGCCAGCCCACCCAATGGGACTACCTTTCCCAGTGTTGCCCCCCATATGGCATTACCGAGGAACAAGCTGAAAATCACCACCCGAGCCAGGTGAGAAATTTTGAATTGGATTTGGGCACTCATTATAGTCGTACTCCCTTTGAAACCTTGAGAAGATCCTTCTTCTCGTAAAATGGATATCTTGAATTTGCTCTGCGGGTTTTCGTTTCGCAGACCATTTGCGATGAAACGTTGGTGCATTTTTGCGCTGGCTTAAAGGGTCTTCTCGAAGCCAGCGCGATCTTTTTACTGCTGTTTATTCTTCAGTTTTCTTTCGACGAACGATGATCAACCCCAAAAATGCGGCTGCGATCACCGAACAAACAATGCGAACTGTACCTGCGTCCATGATTTTCCTCTCCTTATTTCCAAATCAATTTTTTCACTACATGCTATTCATCATCGGGAGAAGCTCCCGAGTGATTTTAATTGCCATCGGTCCGACCGTCACAACGAACAGCGACGGCAAAATACAAAAGAAAATGGGGAACACGAGTTTGACGCCTAACTTGGCGGCTTTCTCTTCCACTATCTGACGTGCCTGCACACGCATATAATCGGCATGAGCACGCAAAGACTGTGCAATACCTGTTCCAAAACGGTCTGCCTGAACCAAAACCGCGACTAGTTTGATCAGATCTTCTACACCTGAGCGCTCTCCAAGATTTCTCAAGGCCTCAGCGCGTCGCTTTCCGGCTTTCAATTCCAGATTCACCAGTGCAAACTCTTCACTTATTTCCGGATGAGCATGCTCCAGTTCCTTGGCGACTTGAAGAATTGCTTGATCAAGCCCCAATCCACTTTCGACAGAAACGACCATTAAGTCCAGGGCGTTGGCCAATCCTCTGCGAATTTCTTTTTGACGTCTGGATGACTTTAGCTTGATGATCTCGTTTGGACCCCAAAAGCCTGCTGCGCCCGCCGCCAAGATGAACGCAATTTTGTTGGTTGAATCCGAATCTGAACCGGAAATCGCCATGCTGGCCAACAGCGGAAACAGAACGGCACAAATTACTTTTGATCCATAGAGGATCTTCAACGCGTTTTGATTTTTGATTCCAGCGCGAATCAACCGTCTCTGCATTACCGAGACGTCTTTCGGCGAAGCGGGAATAAG
>JBBRJC010000255.1:0-6026 GCA_038220135.1 Bryobacterales bacterium
AAAAAGCCCAGTTTTTATAAATACTGGTCGAGGCTACCGCAGGAAACGCCGCCAGTAAATGCGGTGGCGCCTGGGACGCCGAAGCCCATTGATTGTGCCCTAAATACGACCCGCCTTCGGTGCCAATTTTGCCGTTTGACCAAGGCTGAACCGCAGCCCATTCGATGATGTCGTAGCCGTCTTTGGCCTCATCGCGAAATGGGTCCCAGTTGCCTTCCGATTCAAAACGGCCGCGCACGTCGATCATCACCGAAACGTAACCCTGCCTGGCGAAAGCGAGAGGCGCTTGCATGGCACCATCGCGCTGCGTTCCGTAAGGAGTGCGAATGATGATTACGGGAAACTTGCCTTCGCGCTTTGGCCGATAGACGTCGCCATAAAGTTTGACGCCATCGCGCATGGGAATGGCGGTGTGGGCTTCGATTCGAATCGATTCCTTGGCTGGGAGGTCGGCCCCGAGCGAGATGGAAGAAAGCAGGAGTGCGAGCAGTGCGATGCGGGTCATAATCGTGAGCCCATTATATTGCAAGCGGTCCGGGAGTGGGAGCGGAATTCCTGCCGGATTTGTTGGGCGGAAATGGGAGGGGGCGGTTTAGGATGTCCACATTGGAAAATGCAAATGAATTTGTGGGAACATGAAACTAGTGGAGAAGTGTGGTATGGGTATAATCTTCAAAGATCATTGGGAAATATACAAATCAAAACGAGATTACAACAAAGGTAGACGTGATCGTTCAGTATGGGACACTGGATGCTTAAGGCAACAATTATCTTAGATTAATATTCGTGATTTTATTTTACAGCCCTAAGTTCATAAGTTCGAGGAACAATTTGAGATGAAACTATTACATGATGAGCACATTGCAGGTAAACCTCCGAAGACTCGGAATAACAAGGGTAAACTAACAGTGCGAATCCTGCCCAAGAACACCGACGAGGAATACGCAGTGCCCGCTGTACTAATAGAAGGCTATTCAACCGCGCTCGATAATTTGGCGAACCTTATACATGCAATGAAGGATGGACCAACGTGTGGCTACCATATTTCAGTTCGCGGACCCGGTTCAATTCGTTTTACAAAGGAATCCACGATTGGAATTTACGTTCATCGCCTCCCTTGCGACAACGATCGGTCCTAGGCTTAAATCATCTTAAATTCTAGGGCGTCTGACGGTGGAGAAAATCTGGGAGGGGGGCATCTCCGCAATTAACATTCCGTAGGTAGTGTCCGCAAATCTGTGTAAACGCCCCCCTTCCGCCCCGCAGTACTCCAAGCCCGCCAGTACCAACCAGCGCGATCACGCCCCAATGCCCAATATTTCTCGTTTCCTGCCCATAACTTACAAACCCAGCCCTGCAGCCTCCTCGATCCTCCTGCTACTCTCGAAAGCAGAAAAGGCAACCCACTGCGGTTGCCTTTTCCCATTTCAAACCCCAAGGAGCCCGCCATGTCCACCGCCGCACAAATCTCAGCTAACCAACTCAACGCCCAGTCATCCACCGGCCCCCGCACCGCCGAAGGCAAATCCGTCGTCTCCCAAAACGCCACAAAGCACGGCCTAACCGCCACCTACCCCGTAATCCGCACTCCGGAAGAACAAACCCAATTCGACGAAATGTCCACCGCTTTCATGGAAGAACTCCGCCCCTACACCCCGTCAGAACAAACCCAATTCAAGCAGCTAGTCCTAGCCGCCTGGAATATCGACCGATGCCATCGCCTCGAAGCTGAACTAGCCGCCGCAACCGGAATCGACCCACTCCTCGAAGAATCCGCCTATAAAACCTTAGCCCGCATCGAATCCTACCGCCTCCGCGCCGAGCGTCTCTTCCACCGCAACCTCAAAGAATTAAAGACCTTAGACAAGAATCGCTACATCCCGCAAATCAAACCCAATTTCCCAACGCCAATCTACTCCTACGGCCACCGCACCACTCCCAAAATCGGCCGCAACGAACCTTGCCCCTGCAAATCCGGCAGAAAATACAAATTCTGCTGCATCGACAGCCAACCAACCCAATCCTCTGTAAGCGACCAGTTGTAAGTGAAACTTAAAAATGAGGAAATCTGTAAATCCGACTTGGTCCACAGGCTTGGCGGATCGTAAAAAGCTCTCTGAAGCAATGAAAAATAAGGTAACGGCGCCCAAGCTGCGACCGCAAGGCTTCGCGGTGGGAGTACGAGTTGCAGAGGGTAACTTTAAAGCGGAAGCCAAAGCCAAACCGACTGCCTGCAAATTCAAACAGTCCCTCCACTTTTTAAACTATATCTCCAGCCTTATCAGCTACCTGCAGAAATCGATCGGGTAGCCCTGCCGACCGATGCGCAATTCTTGTAGCGAAAGATTACCCCGTTGGCCAACGTCCTCTCGCTGAAAAGTCCTTCGCGCACCGAAAGATCGATTCGAGAGACAAAATTAGTTTGACCGGTACATGGAAAAGCGTGCGCCGCGAAGGTTGGAGAACCGGAAAGGCGAGCTGGTAAAGCCAGCAAGGCCGCTGTGGTGCGCAGTCCTGAAGGGAGAAGTGTGTCCGGTCGAGCTTATGCCTGAACTGCTGCTATTTTTGACAAGCAGTGATACTTCGGAGGAATCCCCATTCCCACTGAGTCGATCGTACATAACGCTGCTCGCCGTCAAGGGTTCACATTCTCCGCGCAATAACGCGCCCCCTGCTCCGCGCTGTTCTGAAGGATCTGAGATTGAGGAAAGGGGGCATGCGCAAATCGGCCGTTGTAGGACATTTCTACTTTGCCGCGACATATTAACACCCAGCAATTTGACCCTGCCGAGTTCCCGGGAGTATGCTGGAGATTGGAGCTTTTATGCGCCTCACCCTTACCATTAGTCCTTTTTTATGTGTGATATACGTAACCAGTTTGATGGGCCAGTCTGGAATCATCTCAACCGTAGGCGGTACTTTTCGCGGCTTTGCAGGTGATGATGGCCTTGCCAAATCAGCTGCATTTACACTGGCCAACAAATTTAACGACTGCGATCCGGCCACCTACGAGCAGACCAGCCACTTAACCATCGATAAGGCCGGAAACCTCTATATTGCTGATACCAATAACCACCGCATCCGTCGAATCAATCCAGATGGCGTTATTACTACCGTCCTAGGAAGTGGCTTGCGGCCCGATATCGACCAATTTTGCGGTCCTGTTGGGGGTGCTGCGGCCATCGGCGAAGGTGGGCAGGCCAAAGCGGCTAAATTGAATGGCCCCACGCAGATGATTTTCGACCCAGCTGGGAATATGGTGGTTGTCGATGAACAGAACAATCGGATTCGCCGGGTAAACGCACAGGGTGTTATTTCCACAATCGTTGGCAGCAATCTGCACCAGTTTTACGCGCCAAACACGCCCGCCACAATAACCGGGCTTGATTGGCCGATTTCTGCGGCCTACGACGCTCAAGGAGTTCTCTACTTTGCCGAAATGCACAGCAATCGTGTAGCAAAAGTGGGTACTGATGGTAGGGTAACGACAGTGGCCGGAATCGGCTTGCCCGGCACCATGGGCGAAAATGTCTCCGCCACAAGTGGTGGTTTAAGCAAACCTGTCAGCATCGCCTTCGACGCCGTGGGAAACCTTTACGTCACCGAACAGACTAACAACAGGGTACGGAAAATTACTCCGCAGGGCATCATTTCCACCTATGCAGGCAAAGGAACTCCCGGTTTTTCCGGCGATGGCGGCAGAGCGGCAATTGCTGAATTGAATCTGCCCAACGGCATCGCATTCGATAGCAAAGGCAACCTCTACATTGCCGACATGGCAAACCAACGCGTGCGCCGCGTCACCCCCGATGGCATCATTTCCACAGTGGCCGGCAATGGCAACATCGACAAGGCAGTGGATGGCGCAATTGCCAGTGAAAGCCCGCTGTCTTACCCCATTTCTGTTGCCGTCGATGCCAAGGATGATTTGTATATTGTCGACTGGTTGAATTACCAGATAAGGAAAGTTTCGTTCACTGCGCGTCCATTGGTTTCAAGCGGCGGCATTGTGAATTCTGCCAGCTTCGCGCCTTCTCCGGTGCCGGCGGCAGTTGGGTCTATCATCTCAATTTTTGGCTCCAACCTTGCCCCTTCTCAAACTTCGGCCAGCGAAGTGCCGCTGCCCACGAAGTTGAATGGCGTCAGCGTGGCGGTTAACGGCAAGAACATTCCCGTGATTTTTGTTGCTTCCGGCCAAATCAACGCGCAGCTACCCTACGACTTGCCCGATGGCCCGGCGTCACTCACTGTGACCAATGCCTCGGGAACCAGTGGCGTGGAACCGTTCTTTGTGGGCCGCTCCTCACCGGGTATATTTCAAATCGGGGCAACGGGCCGGGCAGTGGTAGTGAATCAGGATTTCACACTCAACTCCCCGGAAAATCCAGAGCGCCGCGGCAACATCATTGTCGCCTACTTAACCGGAATCGGTCCGGTGAACCCGCCGGTTGTGGCAGGCGAAGGGGCCAGTTTTCTGACGCTCAGCTATGCCGCCGGGGACTACTCTGCGACAATTGGTAACGTAGATGCAAAGGTATTATTTCTGGGTCTAACACCCGGATTCGTCGGTTTGGCGCAGGCAAATATTGAAGTGCCGGCCGGTGCCCCAACAGGGTCTGCCGTGCCTTTGGTAATTTCAGTAAACCGGCAACCAGGCAATTCGCCTACCATAGCAATTCGATGAAACTATTCGTTTTTGTAACTCTAAGTTCGCTCCTCTGTTTCGCGCAGGAGGATGGCCCCAAGCAGCGCGCTGGAAAGTATGAGGTACAGTTGCGCCTTCCTGCTGACGGGCTTTATGCGCAGGAAGAGATGCAGATTGAGTATCGCGTAACGGACACTTCGCGGGTTGATCCAGTAATGGGTGCTGCACCCGTAATTCGTGCTGCTACAAAGAGTTCCATAGACATGCCTGCGATGCAAGGCATGCCCACGCTTGAAGAATTGGCGCACCCGGAAGGCATTCCTGGCGAATATGGCGTTCATCCACTGTTTGCCCACGGCGGCGAATACCGCCTGCGGCTGACCATCAAGCCGCTGGCCGACGCGGAATTTGTGGTGACTTTTCTGCTCAATGTTGCGGACGCCAGCGTGGCGAAAAATCGCAAACCCAAGCCTAAGCCGTACACCATGGATTTGAAAGCATCCCCGAAATCGCCAAAAGCCGGGGAGCCAGTGGAGCTGATCTTTACCTTCCATCAGCGCGAGTCGTCCAAAGATACCTTCAAAGACTTCATCATTCAGCATGAAAAGCTGATGCATTTGCTGATTGTGCGCGAGGATCTGGGTGTTTTCTCGCATGAACACCCGGTAATGGGTGAAGACGGCCAATTCCGTACGACTTTTACTTTCCCCACAGCCGGTGAATTTCACTTGTTTGGCGATGTGGCACCGAAGGGGGCCGGGTCGCAGGTGATGATGGTTAAACTGAAGGTTTCCGGTAAAGGTGCCCCCAAGTACGACATCAGCAAAACGGAACGAAAACCGGTATTTATCGCCGATGGTTTGAAGGTGGAGTTTGCTGGATCGCTCAAACCGATGGGTACGCGAAAAACGCAGAGCTTGATGTTTGAAGTTTCCGATCAGGCGAGCGGTGCCCCTGCAACAAACCTGCAGCCTTATCTGGGCGCAATGGGCCACCTGATTTTGATTCACGAAGATGGCGTGACGCTTGTTCATTCCCATCCTGATGAGCGTCTTCCCGATGTCGGCAAAGATGGGAAAGTACCGTTTTTGGCCCGTTTCCCCAAACCCGGCAATTACCGCGGATGGGCACAATTTCAGCGGGATGGCAAAGTGGTTACCAGCGCGTTTGTGATGAGCGCGACGGCAGGCGCAGAATGAACTTCAGACTCTGGGCGGTTTCCGATCAGGCGAGTGGTGCCCCTGCAACAAACCTGCAGCCGTATCTGGGTGCAATGGGCCACCTGATTTTGATTCACGAAGATGGCGTAACACTAGTTCATTCGCACCCTGATGAGCGTATTCCCGATGTCGGCAATTACCGCGGGTGGGCACAATTTCAG
>JBBRJC010000256.1:0-6016 GCA_038220135.1 Bryobacterales bacterium
CCGGCAGCAGTCGCAGGCATTTTGGATTGACGGCGGCACGGGACAGAACATGCGCCTGGGCGCAGGTCAAGTGGATTTGGACCCACCGGTGGAAACAGTGGCCGAAGTAAAAATCATGGCCAATTCTTACGCGGCTGAATACGGGGGATCGAACGGCGGGGTAATTATTGCGACTACCAAGAGTGGTACGAATACTTTTCACGGGTCTTTGTTTGAATACGTCCGCAATGAAAAATTCGATGCTGCGAATTTCTTTGCAGCGATAGTGGATGGCGCAAAGCAGAAGGCACCGTTGCGGTACAACGTTTATGGCGGCACCATTGGCGGGCCGGTTCGCATCCCGAAAGTGTATAACGGCAAAGACAAGACATTTTTCTTTTTCGCTTACGAAGGCTCCAGGCGGCGCGATGGTGCAATCCGGACGTTGACCGTTCCATCGCTTTTGCAACGTGCTGGCGATTTCTCACAAACTCTGACTGCGGCTGGAATAGTAATTCCTGTCTACGATCCAGCGACGAGCGTGAATCAGGCTGGCCGTTTTGTAAGAACACAATTTCCGGGCAACCGCATCCCGGCGTCGCGATTGGATCCGGTGAGTCTGAAATTGATGCCTTTCTATCCACTTCCCAATAGGGCCGCTGACTCGCTTGCTGGTGCAAACAATTTCAGAGGCAACTTCGTTAACGGTCTTACGCGCGATAACTACACTGCGAAAGTGGATCACAATTTCGGATCTCGGGACAGAGTGAGCGTCCGTTATTTGTACAACAGCGACGACACCAATCAGACCAGCGTATTCCCCGATCCGGCTGCGGAGCCGACGGCTATCGCCCTTCGTCATCAGAACTATTTTTATGGCAGTTGGACCCGGACAATCACACCCACTCTGGTGAATGATTTCCGGATGACTTACTCCAACCGGATCAACCACGCACAGGCGTTAAGCATCGGCCAGCCATGGGCAACGCGCTTGGGGATCAAGGGGATTCCAGATGGTGCATTCCCTGAATTCACTTCAACAGGCTTCACGGCGCTGGGTTCAAGCGCGCAGGAACGGAGGCAGTTTCCCATTCAGCAATACCAAGTTGTGAATAATCTTTCCTTTGTCCACGGCAAGCATAGTTTTAAGTTTGGCGCGGAAATACGCCCGTCAATGAACTATGAAGTAAACCGGCCCACTCTTGCTGGATCGTTCGGTTTTAACGTGCTCGGCACGGGGCAGCCTGGCGTAACCAATTCCGGTAGTGGCGCGGCATCCATGCTGCTGGGATTCGTAACGGGTTTCAACTCACGGCAAACGGAATTGCTGGATCGTTATAGCTGGTATTTGGCTGGCTTCGTTCAGGACGATTGGAATATTTCGAGGAATCTTACATTGAACATCGGCGTGCGTTGGGAAGCCGATACACCGATGACGGACCGCAACAACCGGGGAAACAATTTCGACACAAAACAGATTAATCCAGTTAGCGGAACACCGGGCGTTGTGAAATTCCTGGGTGTGGGTGGATGGACGGATCGCTTATACGATCGGGATTTCAATAATTTCGGTCCACGCTTTGGCTTCGCCTGGAAGCCGTTCGGTTCGTCGAAAAGTGTGCTTCGTGGCGGATTTGGCGTAGCTTTTGCGCATCCGTTTGATGCAGGCGTTCCGAATTCGGCATCCCTTGGTTACGAACTTTCCGCTACTGTGAACACGCCGGACAATGGAATTACACCTTCGTTTTATCTCAGGGATGGTATCAATGTGCCGTTGACCAAACCGGCGCTGAACGACAGTTTCGGAGCCGTCAAAGTGGGATTGAATACAACCACGGCTGTTACATTTTTTGAGCCAAAGCGCAGGTCTGGATATTCGCATATGTTCAACCTTGGCTATCAGCGGGAAGTGGGCAAAGGCATTTTGATGGAAGTCAGCACGCTGGGTAATTTGGGGCATAAGCTGCCGAGCGCGAACATTACGTTGAATCAAGTCACGCCGGCAAAATTGGCAGAAGCGGTTGCTGCGGGACGGACACCGACACAAGCAGATCGCCCTTACCCGCAGTTTACCAACGTGTCAATCCAAGGCCCCAGCTTTGGTGATTCCCGTTACTATGCCGCAGTGGCGAGAATGGAACGGCGCTTCGCTGGTGGATATTCCATTTTGGGAACCTACACATGGTCTCGTGCATTCAATGGCTACAGTGACGGAGGATCTATAGGCGCCGACATCGGATTTTCCGATTTCTATAACCGTCGGGCCGACTGGGGACCAACTGGTAATGACATTCGCAATCGCTTGACGATGACCAGTGTTTACGAAGTGCCTTTTGGCAAGGGCCGGCGATTTTTGACAAATCATTGGGCGGGTAATGTGGTGGGCAATTGGACATTGGGTGGGTTGATGACGCTGCAATCCGGGCAGCCGTTCACTGTGAATACACAGGTGAACAACACTTTCGTCAACAGTGCAGGAGCGCAGCGGGCCGATGTGTTGCGCGACCCGAATCTGCCTAACCGAGAAAAGACTTTGGGGCGCTGGTTCGACACGGCCGCCTTCGCACAACCGGCACAGTTCAAGTTTGGTAATCAGGGTGTAAACATTTTGCGGGCCGATGGGTTGTTCAATTTGGATATGTCTATCCTGCGTAACTTCGCATTGGGCGAAGGCAAGAAGCTACAGTTCCGTGGCGAGTTTTTCAACATCACCAACCATCCTAACTTCGGGGCTCCTGGATCAACATTGAATGGAGCAGGTTTTGGAATTGTTTCCTCAGCGGGCGCAGCGCGACGGATTCAACTGGGGGCACGATTTGTGTTTTGATGAGGCGTGATTGGCACTCCCCATCCCGGCCTGCAAATCTTCATTTAATCCTGGTGTGGTATAATTCACCGAATTACTGATTCATATTGAGAATATTGGTAATGAATGTGAATAGGAGAATATTATGAAGAATTTCATTGGCCGAGGTTGGTCGTTGACGGCAGCTCCAACCTTGGCTATGCATTTGATCTGTTGCACCTATGTTATAGCTCAGGAAGAACAAACTCCCATCAACATCAACAGGTCAACAACAATAAAGGAAAGCTCCCCACCTTCACTCAAATTCAACAACTACACCATTGCCGACCTGAAGGTTGAAAATACTTATGGCGGTAAAGAAAGATTCTTTACGGTTGCGGGCAATCCTGGCACGCCGGGCGAACTGAAGAACATTACCGTCGCCAAAGAATGGGCAACCTTGAAGGCAACTCCCTGCAGGGATAGCACTTTGACTAGCTGTGCAAGTTACGCCAACCGTCTCAGCAATGGTCCAAGCATCACAGTTGAAGGGAAGGAATATGTCCTGCAGCAGTTCCACTTCCATGCTCCTGCCGAGCACACAGTGGACGGCAAGCGCCCCGCCATGGAGGTTCATTTCGTCCATTTGTTAAATAATGGTTGCGCTGCTGATGACCACCGGCCGGGTGCGGTGGTTGGAGCATTCATTGATGAGGGCATTCCGGATGCAGAACTTGGAAAGTTCTTCGATGCATTCAATGCTCAGGCAACGAACAACCCCGAGGGCGGCGCGCAATTTGTGAGAGCGAACTTAGGTACCGTGCTTCCGGCAGTCAGTTTCACTTGGCGCTATGAAGGTGGACTTACCGCGCCTTCAGGCTCTGGTTTATGCGGAGTAACAATACCGGAATCGATCCCCGGTGGAGGAACCGTCGCTCAGCAATTGATCTCAGGCGTTTTTCCTGAGGTAGTGCACTGGTACCTCTATGAGAAACCTTTGCATCTTTCAAGTGATCAGATCCGTCGGTTTATGGCGCTATTTCCAGAGGGAAATTCGCGTGCCTTGAAGGAGAATTCGAGTAAGGTATATGAATCGGCGGTAGTGCCAAGTGCACCAGCCGTCGCGACCAAGGCGGTTGCGAATCCGAAGAACACAACAGCGCTGAGTTCGATTAGCCTTGACGGCAAGTCGTCAGTGTCATTCGATGGAAAGCCGCTCACTTATTCCTGGAAGGTTGCCACTGGAGGAAAGACCGCATCCATCTCGAAGGGCGATACTTCGACTCCATTGGTGCAGTTCCAGGAAGGATACGGGAACTACGGGTTTGAACTAACTGTTACAGACAGCGCAGGTAAGACGGACAAAGACACGACCACAGTTCTTTATGTAGGCCGCTAAAGCGTGAGGAAATATTGAAGAAGGTGCAGGCATAAGTATGGCAATGTGGAATTTGTAAGTTACGAATTCTGCATTGCCATGGTTGCCAGTTTTGCCATTGATGCCGTCGACAATTGCACGCTGAGGATGAATCAACCGCAACTAAGTGATTCCTTACGTTCTGATCGATAGCAGTCGATAACTGAAATAATGAAACCTTGATTTATGGGCGCGGCTTTAGCGGCTGTAATTGAGCTATGGCGAGCCTGCCTCTTCCTAAACTTACCGAGATGGAGTATCTTGCCATCGAACGCGCCGCGGAATTCAAGAGTGAATTCGTTGGTGGCGAAATGTACGCGATGTCTGGCGGCACGTTGCGCCATTCCAACCTTGCCGCAAGAACTGTTGCTACGTTGACATCGCAATTAAAAGGCAAGAAGTGCAGTGTCTTCACATCGGACGCTCGAGTTCGCACCCCGCTTAGCACCTCCTACTTCTACCCTGATGTTTCCGTCGTCTGCGGCGAAGTCCAGCTGTACAGAGGTTCCAACGATATTTTGACGAACCCCACCGTAATCGTCGAGGTACTTTCGCCCTCAACAGCTGACTATGACCACGGGACAAAATTCGCCCATTACCGGCAAATTCCTTCGCTGAATGACTACTTGTTAGTGCATAACAGCGAAATCGTCATTGAACAGTATACTCGCCAGCCAAATGGAGGCTGGCTGCTTTCCGAGCATGCCCGGATGGAGGCTGAAGTAAGACTGGCCTCAATCGATTGCAATGTTACATTGCAGGCGATTTACGAAGAAGCTTACTCTTAGGCTGTAAGTCGTGTTCCGGAAATGAGCTGGCACGGTCGCCTAAAAACGCTCTTCCCGCGATGCAATTACGGCATCGGAAAGCGACCCTTGAATGGAAGTTGTTGCCCGCCAGACCTCAGCGCGGCTTATGGAATCTGTCCTAGGCGCTTCCCATTCGGCGGGCTCGAAGTATACGGCGATGTCTTCGTTTGGCACGATCTCATCAACGTTGACTTGAACATTCTGCCTGTTCGCGAAAGGCAAAGCTTCTAGCGGCCTTTCGGTACGCATGAGGTCCGGATGGTCTGCTGACAAAGCTGCTGACAACGGAATCCATCGAGGTCGCTGACGCGAACTTGCTGGAGGGCTCTCCCCTATTTTGGTTCCGAAGGTTAGCGCGACAATGCGGGGGGTCCAAGCTGTAGTGGCTTTACTCCTTGCCAGTTCGCAATTAAGCGATTCCCGATGTTCTGATCGATAGCGGTCGATAACGGAACCTTGATTTATGGGCGCGGCTCCGGCGGCTATAATTGAGCTATGGCAAGCCTGCCTCTTCCTAAACTTACCGAGATGGAGTATCTTGCCATCGAACGCGCGGCCGAATTCAAGAGTGAATTCGTTGGTGGCGAAATGTATTGGATATCTGGGGGCACGCTGCGGCATTCCAGCCTAGCCTTAAACATAGCATTTGAATTACGATTGCAACTTAAAAGCCGCAAATGCAGGCTTTTCAACTCCGACGCCCGGGTTCGCACCCCTCTTAGCGTCTCTTACTTTTACTCTGATCTTTCCGTCGTTTGTGGCGAAGTCCAGGCGTACAAAGATTCCAACGATATTTTGACGAACCCCACCGTAATCGTCGAGGTGCTGTCGCCGTCGACGGCTGACTATGACCACGGTACCAAGTTTGCGCATTACCGGCAAATTCCGTCGCTGAAGGATTACTTGCTGGTGCACACCAGCGAAATACTCATTGAACAATACACGCGTCAGCCTGACGGCGACTGGCTGCTTTCCGAGCATGCTGGTACGGAAGCCGAAGTAAGATTGGCCTCAATCGATTGCTCT
>JBBRJC010000257.1:0-5997 GCA_038220135.1 Bryobacterales bacterium
TGGGGAGCGGATGAAGCCAGCACCGGCGGGATTGGCGCGAGTGGTGGCGGGATCATAAATCGTTACGGCCTGTCCGTTGGCCAAGCGTGCCTGGCTGAAATTACCGGTCAACATTGTTGGATCTGGCAAGGTTGCTGTGAAGGTGATGCCTTGAATATAGCGGGCCACTTCCACGTTAAAGAAGAAGAATGTCTTGTTTTTCCCATTATAAACGCCGGGAATCACTACTGGTCCGCCAATGGTTCCACCGAATTGATTGAACTTCAGAGGAGCGATTTTTGTTCCGCTGCGATTGGCGAAAAAGTTGTTCGCGTTCAATTTGTCGTTGCGGAAAAATTCATAGAGGCTGTAGTGCAACTGGTTAGAACCACTCTTGGTCACTACGTTAAAAATGCCGCCACTTGCCCTGCCATATTCCGCCGAAAAGTTGTTCGTCTCCACTTTGAATTCCTGCACCATATCCGGGTTAGCATTCACCACCGGCTGGTTCTGCGCGGGTGCTGAGTTTGGTGCGCCATCGAGCAGGAACTCATTGGAAGTTGCCCTCTGGCCGTTGATTGAATAGGCGACCGTTGAGATTTGATCAATCACCAGATCGTTCACTCCTGCAGACGGACGAACACCAGGAATCAACATCGCCAGCGCGTAGCTGTTGCGGCCCAGCAACGGCAATTCGGTAATCTGACGATTCCCAATCACCTGACCCAACGTGGTGCTTTCGCTCTCCAGCAATAGGGCTTGGGCATTCACTTCAATGCTTTCGGAAACGGCACCAACTTTCAACACAACATCAAGGCGCGCCACCTGCTGCACCGCCAATTCCAAACCCACTTGGCGCAAGGCGACAAAACCATCGCGAGTAATCTCAATGTCGTACCGCCCGGGCGGCAGGGATGGAATTGCGTAGTAGCCTTCTACGGTGGAAGTCGCATTGGTTGCTACACCGCTGTCGATAGATTTTGCAACGACGCGCGCACCAGGAATCACCGCGCCGCTTGGATCTGTAATTCTTCCCGTGAGCGAAGCCGTCTGCGCCCAAGATACTGGAAGCAAAACCAGGCCCAGCAGTGACACATATAGTTTCATGCGGAAAACTATATCACCCTTGCAAATAGGCGGGCAATCAGTTCTGCAATCAGTTCAACTTAACACTAGACAATTAAAGCAGAAGATTATATACAATAGAGATTAGTCGTGGAACAAACCAATCAACATCCCGTGATGAAGAAGGCAGCTTTCTTAGCCGGCACGCTTGTTTTGTGCGGTTATGTAGTGCTCTTTGTCAGCGGTCCCCAGGGATGGCAGTCGCTTCGGGAAAAGTGGAATCAGATCGAAACTCTGGAAAGAGACAATGCTGATTTGAAGCAGAACGTTGAGACGATTCGTACCTACAACGAACAGGTAAAAAATAAGAAAGACACTCAGCAGCTTGAGATTCGCAAGAACCTTGACGGCTTCATGCGCGATGGCGAACTGGAGTTCCGCTTTCCAGCCAAGACCGAAGCTGCAACTCCAGAAAAGAAGCAGCCCTAACTCAGTAGCCGCGTCACTTGCGCGTATAACGATTCCATCCGTTCCAATGTTCGTGCCTCAGCAGCCAGCCGTAGCAGTGGTTCAGTGTTCGATGCGCGCACGTGAATCCAGGCATCCGGCCAACAGAGTTTCAGTCCGTCTGTTCGATCTGTAGTTGCCTCTGGAAAGCTCTCTTCCAGCGCCTGCATCAAAGTGCCCAGGCGGCCATGTTCAAATTCCACCTTGCCTAATTTGCGATAGTAACGGGGCAGACGGGCAGCCAGCGCGGAAACAGTAAGCCCGGTTTCAACCATCATCTCGAGCAGAAACGCCATGCCGGTATAGCTATCGCGGCAGTAATGCACGCTGGGGAAAATCACTCCTCCGTTTGACCCCTCGCCACCAATCGCGCAACGCACCGCCTGCATCATGTCCACCACATTGGCTTCTCCGACAGGGGTGCGATACACCTTGCGCCCTTGGGCTGCAGCAATTTCTTCCATCACTGAAGAGGTGGTGAGGTTCACCACTACGTCGCCCGGAACGCGTGGCAGGGCATGCTGGGCCACAAGTGCCAGCACGTCGTCGTTGTCCAACACATTCCCCAATTCATCCACCACTGCAAGGCGGTCGCCATCTGGATCTTGCGCAAAGCCGATCGCCGCACCTGTTTTGCGGACCAGTGCTGAAAGATCACCCAGCGTATCGGGACGCGGCTCTGCAATGCGCGGAAATACTTTCGTTGGGTCAATTGAAATGGCATCTAACCGGCAGCCCAACTGGTCAGCCAAAAAGCCCGGGGTCATCACCGAGCCCGCTCCGTTCACAGAGTCTAATGCAACATGAAAATTAGCGCGGCGAATTTTTTCCACGTCGACAAATTTCAAAACTTTGTCGGAATGAATTTTCAATGCACTGGCCCCTTCGCGCCGCACCTGCCGGATTTCCGCATTTCCCGCTTCGTAGAAATTGCTTTGGTTGTAGAGATCAATCAGTTCGCTACGTTCGTACAGATTGAAAAACAGCCCCTGCGCGTTGAACAGTTTCAGCGCATTATATTCCGGGGGATTATGCGATGCGGTCAAGCAAATGCCGCCCCGTGCGCCGGTATAGGATGTGTAAATTTGCACCGTTGGCGTTGGCATCACGCCCACGTCAATTACTTCGCAACCAGCGGCCAGTAAGCCGCAGGAAACAGCATGCTGCAACATCGGCCCACTGGTGCGCGTATCGCGGCCCACCACCACACGGCCGCGGCCAACATAGGTGCCAAAGGCTTGCGCGAAAGCCAGCGCTAACCCGGGCGTTAAGAATTGGCCAACTACACCACGTACGCCGGATACTCCGATTTTCAAAAGATGTTCGCGTGCCATCAGCCAATGCTCCTTACCTGATCCATCAGGCTTTCAAAAAGCGCTGTTGGCGGTTCGCCCAATTGCTCTGCAATCACGCGGATAATTGGTTCAGTTTGACTCACGCGGACATGAAACCACTTCCCCGGCCAACTCACACGCACTCCATCGGTTGAATCCACTTTGCCATCGGCATACTTGGTTTTCAGATCCATCATCAAAGCCGGTATGCGCGAACTGGCAATTGGATGCTCTGCTTTCAGAATCGAATAACGGGGATAGCTTGCCAGAATTTCGGACAGCGATTGCTTGCGTTGTTCCATCATCGAAAGGATCGCCAGCATGGATGCGATGCCGTCATAGATGAAGCGGAATTGCGGCATCATTACAGCACCTGTACCTTCGCCAGCAAGCGCAATCTGTTCCGGCCGGTAACCCGATAAAGCATCAATCGCGGCTTGTCGGCCAACTGGGACACGCACCACTTTGCCGCCACATCGCGCGGCAATATCTTCGAGCAAAGCGGTTGAGGATAGATTCGAAATCACAAGCTTGCCGGTGCCTTTCGGAAGCAGGTAATCAGCCATCAACGGCAGCACAACCTCTTCACTGACCGGTGTGCCATGCTCAGTCACAAACGCGATTCGATCAGAATCAGCATCAAATAAAAAACCGGCGTCAGCGGCTAAAGGCTGGACCAGCGGTGCTAATTGCAGCGATGCCGTGTATGACGATGTGTTCGGTTCATGGGCAAATTGTGAGTCGCCTAAACGTTCGTTGATCAGGATGAAGGAAAAACCAAAGCGCTCAATCATTCGCCGCAAAATCAATGAGGAAGTACCGTTGCAACAATCGACGATTACCTTAAATCGCCGCAAACTGTCCAGCGGAAATACGTTCGCCAGTTCATCCAGATAAGCGTCCAGGGCCGAATGATCTTCGTGCAGCGTTCCCAGTTTGTCCCAATCGTGATAGCGGAATTTCTTCAGATGGTAGATGTCCAGTAATTCATTCGCCTCGCCGGTGGACAAGTACACACCACGGGGGCCGAAGAAGCGAAGCGCATTCCATTCCGCGCCGTTGTGGCTTGCTGAAATCGAAATACCTCCCGCTCCATCTTTCCGTACAATTGCATGCTGAATTACAGGCGACGATGCTACGCCAAGGTCAATCACTTGGTGGCCGCATGCCATCAACGCACTCACTACACCTTCGCGAATCATGCGCCCGCTTGATCGCGGATCACGCCCAATTACTACGGGCCGGCCGGGTTCAATAAACGTGCCAAAGGCTGAAGCAAAGTTCATCACATGCCCCGCCCCCAAGCCGTGCCCTACAATACCGCGCAACCCCACTTGAGAGATGCGCAGCGTTTGTTCCACTCTCACTTCTTCACCAGCCGGATGCGGCCAAATGCTTCCGGCACGTGATTATTCAAAACGCCCGTTTGCTGCCACACGACATATTTCTTATTCTGCCCGGCACCTTGAATGCGGAAAAAGTTGACGCGCATTTCAATGCCATCTTTGGCAGGACGTGGATCAATCGCCTTCAACGGAATTTCCATCTCGCCGTACCAGATCTTATTTTCCTTATCCAGACGCGCCTTCACCTGAAAGCCGGAATTCCATTTCCAACCGCCCTCGGGCAACGGTTTTTTGCGGTCGATATCGAGGTCAACCCATTCGCCTTGTGGTGACACCTGCAGTTCTTTGTATTGCCAGATGTGTTCAAAATCGCTGCCGATAAAAACCTCGGCCACATCCCACATCCATAGTTTGTTTGTCTCTTCGGTTGTGGCCGGGTTCTCCTTCAGATTCATCTCCACAAACGGGCAGGTAAACAGAAGGTAAAGATGGGTGTCGGTCCATCGCGAACGGATCTCAGTTTTGTGGCCGGGCACAGGTTTGCCCCAATGATCGTTTTCAGAAATTACCGGCGCAACCTCACGCCAATGGGCAGCAGTCGGATTGGCGGTCAACGGCAGTGCTTTGTTCGAATAGATACTGTCGATACGACCGGCACCTTCAGCCCACATTGTGGCGGCGGCAAAAATAGCAAGAACTGGCTTGTGCATTGATCCCTCAATACAAGCTTAAATGTTCCTATACTCCGGCTGCTCGACGGCAGTGGCTCTCGCTGTACAGAATCAATTCGTGAAATCACACATACACCCTTCACAGCACATGCGCAGTTGGAGTAAAGTTGACTAAAGCATTGCACGACAAAACCGCACTAAATGGAGCGCTGTAACAATGAAGGAAACTGCAAGTAGACGTAATTGGTTGAAGTACAGCGCAGCACTGGGTGGGCTGTTGACCGGGTGCTCCACCTCGCCAGTCGTCAAACATGAAGATGAGGAAGAAGGTGCCAGCCGCCTTGGGCGCGTGGTCAGCCAATATGGCGAACGTTCCATAGAACAGCGCGTCATGCGCCTTCCCGGCACCAGCCGCCACGGTGAAGCCAGTTCAAGCACCACGCCGCTGGCTCAAACCATGGGTATCATCACTCCATCGGCATTGCACTTTGAGCGGCATCATGCCGGTATCCCAACCATCCTCAGCACGCAGCATGAACTGTTGATCCATGGCCTTGTTGACGACCCGATTGTACTCTCTGTGGATGACCTGAAGCGCTTCCCATCGGCGTCGCAAATCTGCTTCATCGAATGCGGCGGCAATGGTGGAAGGGAGTGGGGTAACAAAGTTGCGGCCGACGTGCAGACTGGTTTCGGGCTTGCCAGTTGCAGCGAATGGACGGGCGTGAAGCTGTCAACGATCTTTGAAGAAGTGGGATTGCAGAAAGGTGCCAAGTGGATCATCGCCGAAGGGGGCGACGCTTGCCGCATGCATCGCAGCTTGCCGATCGAAAAAGCACTGCAGGATATTTTGGTGGCCTATGGCCAGAACGGCGAAGCGTTGCGGCCTGAACAAGGTTACCCCATGCGTTTGGTTGTTCCAGGTTGGGAAGGCAACGTTTCCGTGAAATGGCTGAAGCAAATCAAGGTGGCGGAAGAGCCGCTGGCGAGTCGGGAAGAAACCTCGAAATATACAGACCTGATGCCCGACGGCATAGCGCGGCAATACACGTTTGTCATGGAAGCGAAGTCCGTGATCACCGCACCTTCAGGTGG
>JBBRJC010000258.1:0-5965 GCA_038220135.1 Bryobacterales bacterium
CACTCAACACAGCAATCAGCTTCATGTTGTGGAACGATACAAATTGACCAGCCCTAACCACATTCAATACGAAGCCACGATTGAAGATGCGGAAGTATTTACTAAGCCGTGGAAGATTTCACTTCCGCTGTACCGGCGGATGGAAGCCGATGCCAGGTTGATGGATTTTAAGTGTGTCGAATTCGTGGAAGAACTAGTGTTTGGGGAATTTCGCCGCAATCCCCTGAAGAGGCAATAAGCTATGCTCCCTACAAAAATGATGTGTATTTTTCTGGTACTTCTGACGGCCTCGCAAGGTGCCGAAAGCCCAACCAAACCGCCAGCCCACCCAGACCTTTCCGGCGTATACGACATTGCAACTTTAACTCCGCTTGTGCGTCCTGCAAACCTGGGTGACAGGCTATCGCTGACTGATGCAGAGGCCACAGCAATGGCCAAGGCTGTTGCCGCCATGAAAGCGAAAACCAGTCAGGCCAGCGATCCGAATCGCGCAGCTCCACCGGCGGGCGGAGATGGATCAGAGGGCGCGGCAGGCAATGTTGGCGGATATAATTCGCTGTGGGTAGATAACGGGACTGGTGCCTTTAAGATCGACGGCAAATGGCGCACATCGATTCTTACAGACCCGAAAAATGGCCGTATGCCTCCAATGACGGCAGAAGCCGGCAAACGTGCTGCGGCCCGCGCCAGACTTGCGCGGCCCAATCGCGGTGATGCCTGGTGGGTGAAAGAAGGAGTTAACCCCGGTCCATTTGATGATCCAGAAATGCGCCCCCTCGGGGAGCGCTGCCTGATGGGATTTGGAGCAAGCGCCGGACCACCGGCGATGCCAGTCTTATACAACAACCTCAAACAGATTGTGCAGACCAAAGATACTGTGATGATTTTCAACGAAATGAATCACGACGCACGCATCGTGCGAATGAACTCGAAGCACGAACCATCGGACATTCGCCGCTGGATGGGTGATTCAATCGGACACTGGGAAGGCGGCACTCTAGTGGTGGACACCACCAACTTTACCGACCAGCCGGCGCTTACCAGTGCAACCCGCAATCTACACGTAGTGGAGCGGTTCAGCCGCATCGACGCCAAAACATTACTGTACAAATTCACCGTTGAAGACCCAACAATCTGGACCAAACCATGGAGCGGCGAGTACATTTGGCCGGCCACGGAATCCCGAATCTACGAGTACGCTTGCCATGAAGGTAATTACTCGTTCGGCAATATTTTGCGAGGAGCAAGATTGCTTGAAGCTGAAGCGATTGCGGGCAAGGCTTCAGGCGCGATTAAATAAACAGGGATAATGAAACTCATGACAGTTAATTTGAAATCGGCCATAGCCTGCGCGGTGTTGCTGCTGGGCGGGTTCGCGCTGTTTCAAAGCGGAATCGAGCGAGTTTACGCCCACCACGCTTTTGGCGCTGAATTTGATCCGAACCTTCCCGTGCTTTTGAAAGGCCCAGTAGTGAGAATCGAATGGATCAATCCTCATACTTGGATTCATCTTGAGGTGACAAAGAAAGACGGCACCAAGGAAGTGTGGATGGTTGAAGGCGGCACTCCGAACAGTTTGCTGCGGCGGGGTTTGAAGCGCGACACTTTGAAAATTGGCCAGCAGGTGATTGTTGATGGCTACCAATCTAAAGATCGTTCAACTAGAGCGAACGGTCGCGACGTGACGCTGCCTGACGGACAGAAATTCTTTCTTGGCTCATCTGGTACCGGCGCGCCGTATGACGCTCCAGGTAAAGACCAACGCAAGTAAGTTCCCTTGCCACCGCTGAAGTTAGGGCCTTAAATGAACCACCGCAGCATTGCGGTCTCCCACTGTGAGATCGATTTGCGTATCATTGAGCTTCACCGCTTTGGTGGGCTGTCAAAGATCGCGTGCGTTGGAAAATGTGCCTATCTCCGGCTTCAAACGAACGGTAACTTTCTGCGGAGTGGCCGATGGATTCATCACCCAAAGATACGTACCGCCGGCACCTTGATGTAGCCTCGCTTTAACCTGAATTCCGAAGTTGCTCTGTGAGCTAGATTTCGGTGCCTCGGATGGGTTTCGCACGGAGGGTTATTCGTAATTGCCTGGGCGAAGAGCGTCGGCAAGAGTGTCCGCGCCACAGTTGACTATCAGACTTGTTCAATTTCGGAATTCAGGTTTAACATGCAGGTGAGTTTATGGAAATTTTCTGGTGCAGTCCCGCCCACTGAAGCAGCCCGGTAAAGTCCCTTCGTTTCTCTAGAAAATAAATTTCATACCGAACTGCACCTGCCGGCCCGTCGCAGACGATCCGGTGAGCTTGCCAAATTCTGGATTATTATCGTTGCACGCCGACCCTGGTGTTCTGCCGATGCAGGTCATTGAGGGGCTGTTTGAACTGGGAAGCCCAAACGTAGGCGTGTTGGTTAGATTGAATGCCTCTGCCCGGAATTGAACGCGGAAACGCTCCAGGAATGCGACTTCCTTGAAGAGCGAGAAATCGAAATTAACCGATCCCGGTCCGCGCGCAACACGCCGCGCAGAGTCGCCGAAAAGCTGAATCGGCGCTCCGCTCTTGCTTAGTGTAGTGCCAGGTACGCGGAATGCGGCGGGATTGAAAAAGCTGTCTGGTCCACGGTTTTGCTGAACCTGCAGCGGCTCACCTTTCACGCGGTCGGGCACGTTAAACGTGTTGAAGATTGGAGGCAGCCGGTTGGTGCGAATGTCAGTTGGAAAGCCACCGCGCAAGGTTGTAATGCCATTCACCTGCCAGCCACCAATTACCTGCGACAGCTTGGGATTTGAGCTGAGCCACTGTTTGCCACGTCCCCATGGAAGCTCATAGCCATAACTAAATGAAAAGGTGTTGGTGACATCAATCGGGGCCAAGCCCTTCTCCCGCGACAGATTATAAGTGTCTAGGGCAATCGATGTTCCGCCGTTTTGTGTGAATGCGCTGGGGCCCGATCCGCCCTCTTCCAAATTCTTCTGGAACGTATAGTTCATCAAGAAGCTGAACCCGTGAGTGTAGCGTTTTTCAACTCGCAGATTGAAGGCATTGTAGTTTGATTTGGCTGTGGAAAAGGTTGGGATGACGGTTCCATTGATCATCGGATAGGGCCGGTTTGCTTGCGTGTTACGCCCGTCCAAAGCATACTCGAATGGCACCTGATTGACATTGACAAACAGCGAAGCCAGGTCCCTTCCGGCAGCACCCTGATAGGAGGTTTCAATTAACCAGGAGTCGCGGGGTTGAAACTGAATTGAAAAGTTATATTGGTGTAATTTGGGGAAGCGGGCATCGTGAAACGCCTGGCTGCGGATGGTTCGTGCAAGGGGAGCAGTTGCGCTAAACCCATCGAGATTTGGCGAAGATGGGCCTGCTTGAACTTGCGTATTAATCGTATAGGGCGCAGCTAAAGTTTTTGATGCGCTAACCACCGGGGCGATCAACGCCGGAGTATTTGGATTGTTGCCGGCCAGTTGCGTGACTTCCTGATTTTGATCGCGCAGCCCATAGAAGATTCCGTATCCGCCGCGCAGTACAATTCGCCGCCGCAGTTGGTAGGCGAACCCGGCGCGTGGCCCGATGTTATTGTGATCGGCATCCACAATTCCACGCGAATAACCGTTCTTGCCAGGGATCGCAAATACTGTCTTGCTCAGGTCGAACAATCCACCACGATCCCGCGCATCTACGGGTTGGGTATAAAGATCGTAACGGATGCCAAGATTCAAAGTAAGCTTGCTGCTAACTTTCCAATCGTCCTGGAAAAAGGTGGCGAAGTAGAGATCCCGTTGACGGCTCCAATCGAGCATTTGGGTGCCTTGAATGAGGCTTGGAAAACCCATGAGGAAGTCGGCGAAGGGAGCGCCTGAACCTGCTGCGTCGCTGCTGGAAGAGAGAATTGAGCCAAAAATGAATTGTCCAAAAAACGGATTGCCTCGTAGATTGTCGAATCGCGGACGCCGGAAGTCCGCTCCGAATTTCATATTGTGTTTGTCGCGAGAAAGTGAAATTGTGTCGGAGTAGTGAAAACGATTTTCGATGCTTAAATCGTTTGCACCGCCACCCCATCCATCAAATTGAGTGGAGCCGGTGCTTTCGCCCGAGAAGTTAAATGCGATGCCGGGAAAGCCTTTGATAGGGAATGGGAAGAGGCCCACTTTATTGTCAATTGCGAATTTTAAACCGTCGTTGACACCATCCACCAGGCGGCTTCCATCGTGTCTTGTATAACCGGCCCGGAATTCATTGACAAGCCTTGGTGAGAACACATGGGTATCGCTCAACACCAATTGTCGAACGTTGTTCAGCAGCGTGTTGCTGCCGCCAATGAAACCATCGAAGTTGCCGGGTTGGGGTGTGGTCTGGTTGCCGAAGGACCAACGCACGAACAGATTATTTGCTTTCGAAATCGCATGATCCACGCGGATATCGTATTGATCGCCATTAAATCCGCGAGGCACCTGGCGGAAGAAATTGCGCGATGCCGCATTCGCTGCGCCAAAGTTCGGGGCCGGGATAAGGCCCAAAATCGCCAGTGAAGTTGAATTGATTTGTGATTTAGGAATGACCGCGCCAGGAAACAAAGTACTGATCACATTTCCGGTTGGTCCAACGCGCCGTGCGAGTGGATCGTAAATTGGGGTGCGTAGTAGCGAAAGATCACCACCTCTGATGGCTGTTGGTGGCAGGTTTCCAATGCTGGATGAGGCTGCGGTGCGCTGCCGTGTGCCCTGGTAGTCGAAGAAGAAAAATGTACGATCGCGAATCACGCGCCCACCAATCACACCGCCAAATTGATTTTGCCGGAATGCTGCCTTGGGCTGCGATGCTGCGTTGGTAAAGAAGTTGTTGGCATCGAATTTATCATTGCGCAGAAACTCAAACAGTGTGCCGTGATAGGTGTTGCTGCCGCCCTTGATGGTGGCGCTGACAACGGCTCCTGCGGCATGCCCGAACTCGGCGGAAAACGCGTTGGTTTTTACTTTAAATTCCTGCACTGCATCTACGCTTGGAATGAAGGCAATGCCGTTCCTGCCAATGGCACCGGCGGTGACAACTGTGTTGTTATCCAGTCCGTCCAGCAGCACTTCGTTGGAAGAGAAACGGCCGCCTCCAGCAATGAAGGGAAGGTTGGTGCCCATGCCGAACATAGGCGTGGTATTTCCAGCCAGCAGGCCAAGCGCAAACGGATTTCGCCCATTCAACGGCAGTTCCAGAATCTTCTTGTTTTCGATCACCTGGCCCAGTGACGAAGTATCAGCTTCGAGCAAAGGAGTGGCTTCGGTCACCTGCACTGTTTCGATCACATCACCGGGCGTGAGCCGCACTCGGACTGTTGCATTTTGATCCACCTGCAAAGTGAAACGGGAAACATTGGCGCGTTTGAAGCCTTTCAATTCCACAGTGATGCCGTATTCCCCGGCGGGCAGAAATGGTGCTAGAAATTCGCCTCTAGCATTGGTTGGACCCGTTCGTGACAAACCTGTCCCCTTGTTCGTCACGGCAACAGTGGCGGCGGGAATTACTGCTTCGCTGCTATCCTCAGCAACTACGCTAATTGTTCCAGATGCGATTTGAGATCGAAGGGCGGTTGGCACAATGCAAACCAGGGTGAGTAGGGTAAACAGAAAACGCATAACGGCTCCTTGTGCACGGACGGTGTGAGACCAAGCCACATCATTGTATAAGATATGACGGCGTGATTCTTGAGGTTGGAGTACAGTGAGAAGTTTAAGCTTTCAGGTTGTTGTAGAAGAGCTTGTAAGGAGCACACACTACGGCCTTGCGACCAATCAATTTCAAAAAGATTTAATCGGCGTTCCTCACTGAATCTTTTCGACTGCTGCCCAGGCAGCCGGCTTTTTACAGCTCACAATTCACGGCCCCCGCCATGGTTGCGATTCAGATTTCCATTCAGAACGCCGGCAAAATTAATCTCCGCGCGGACTCGATTTGTTGGGAAGTACGCT
>JBBRJC010000259.1:0-5964 GCA_038220135.1 Bryobacterales bacterium
TGCCCCCTCGCCATCAACTGCGCATGAGCTTGAGCCCAGCTTGGTAGTTTCGTTTCGTCAGTTGTGTAATGCGCCGTCTGCGCTTCACCACACCATTTCGCCAGCTTAGGCATTGCGCCACGATGCACTCCGGTACTGCGGTAGGAACGCATCGCTCCTTCGCTATCCCAAGCCGTCAATGTCCAGAACACCAGCTTTCGATCAAACAAGGTTTTGCCTGCTCGAAACCCGGGGAACTGTGCTGCCTGCTTTGCCGAGCCATTCGCATCCATGAAGAACGCGGGCAACAACAACCAACTACGCAGACGCAATCTTGTAATGCTGACAAACATAATGCCGCCTTACTAATTCAAGAAATAAGTCCGGTAGAGGGAATCGCGTTGCTTGGGTACAAATCCGGCATCGCGAATAATACGCCGCAGATCTTCCTCACAAGCGTGATTGCGCGCCCCTGCCTGGGACACCACATTTTCTTCAATCATGACGCTGCCCACATCATTGCCGCCAAAGCGCAAACCTAACTGGCACACCTTTAAGCCTTGCGTGACCCAGGAAGTTTGCACGTTCAGAATATTATCCAAATAAATGCGGCACACCGCCAGGGTTCGCAGAAATTCTACGGAGGTGGTTTCTTCTTTGACGAAGCGCCCCAGCGAAGTGTTCTCACGCTGAAAACTCCAGGGAATGAAGGCTGTAAATCCGCCGGTTTCATCTTGCAGTTCGCGCAACAAGCGCAGGTGATTTACGCGCTGCTGAAGGGTCTCGCCGCAACCGTACATCATGGTGGCGGTGGTTCGCATACCCAATTGATGGGCCTTACGATGCACATCGATCCACTCTGCTGAGCGGCATTTCAAACGGGCGATGCGGTAGCGTACATCATCATCCAAAATTTCCGCACCTGCACCAGGAATAGAATCGAGCCCAGCTTGCTGCAAGCGGCTAATGGTCTCTTCAATGGTGATGCCGCTGACTTCCGAGATATTCAAAATTTCCGGAGCCGAAAGGGCATGCAGATGAATCTTGAAGTTCGCCTTCAGATCGCTCATCAGTTCTTCGTACCATTCGATTTTCAAATTCGGATGCAACCCGCCTTGCATTAGGACGCCGGTGCCGCCAAGGTCGATGGTTTCCTGAATTTTTTGATGCAATTCGGCGCGGCTTAAGACATAGCCTTCAGCGTGCCCCATGGGCCGGTAAAAGGCGCAGAAACTGCAATATTCGGTGCAAAGATTGGTGTAGTTGATGTTACGGTCGATGATGTAGCTGGCAACGTTGCCCGGGTGCATGGCGCGGCGAATCGCATCGGCCCGCATGCCGACGCCAATCAAGTCGGTGGACTGCAACAGGTCCAAGGCTTCCGAATCTGAAATTCTAGTGGTGGTCATAAAGTTACCTTCTCTGGGACGGTATCAAGCAATCCGGGCTCCAGCTTCGCCGCTTTATTTAGGAAAGCCCGCATGCCGTCATACTCCGCTTGTCCAAGATCAAAAACAATGTATCGGGTCAAATACTGGCGTGTGACTTCGGGGGAAAAACCACGCCTCACCGATTCCTGAGCGACAATCTCATCCAAATGCTGGCGGCCAAAGGCTAGCGAATCGATAAATGCGGTGGTAAGAGCTGGCGTAATCCATTTTGGCGCGCCGGCCCAAGCTGCAAATACCATCGGATGCCCGGATAATTCCATCCATTCCTGGCCGAGATCGAGTGTCATGTACTTGATGGATGCCGGATCAATTGCTAAAGCTGCATCGCCGATAATGAGGGCCCCGTCAGCGGTTTCCAGCATCCGGTCCAACTGCGGGCTGGACGGGGGCAGCAGCACAGGAATTGCACCATACCGCTCTTCGAGAATCACGCGCGCCAGCATCACCGAAGTGCGCGACCCACGATCACATGCCAGCGTCCGAATCTGCTCGGGCGGAACTTTGGAAATCAGGAGGATGCTGCGCACCGCGCCGTGACAAGCGATTCCGGTTCCTGGAAAAATTTCCAACCCCTGACGAGCGATTTCAATCACCGGAAGAATGCCGATATCGGCCAAACCTGAGCGCACTGCGTCGGCACATTCCGACGGTAACAGGAAATTTACGTCCATCTCCGTTTGCTGTTTCCCATGAAGCGCGCCCCATACCAATGGGACGGTGTTTAAGTAACTGACGGCGGCAATGCGAGGTTTCAAAGTGGGCACCAACTTCCTATGTTATCAAGGCTGACCGCAGAATTTGATAGCCTATAATGGTGTCAGGCACTTTTTATAAAAAAGTACTACAAGTAAACGCCCTACCTGCCGATAAGAGCTTGTAGGAGTGGTTAAAAGATGTTTTGCGCCCGGTGGCTCGGGTGAGAAGAGCTCGAACTGTGCTACTTTTTGAAATAGCACCATCCCGCTGGCGCCTCGAAGGAAAACTATGAATAACTCTCGGATGAGTAAACCCTTATTTCGCCCATTTCTAATTGGCACTTCTATTTGCCTTCTTGCTGGAGCCTTTGCTGGGGCTCCCGTAGCTCTTGCCCAGGGCGGCCCGGTGTCTTTGAACCCGATTCCAACCCGTGTTGTTGGTCATGCAAAGCGTGATTTGTTTACGATCAGCCCTAATCTGGTGGAAGGAAAGGAAGTCTTTCAGCCACAAGGTGTGGCTCTCGATACTTCTGTAAACCCGCCTATTTTATATGTAGCAGATACCTCCAATAACCGTGTTTTGGCCTGGAAAAATGCACGTGCTGCATCCGGTTCCTCTGCCGATTTGGTGATTGGCCAACGAGATGTTTACTCCACGTTCGCCCAGGGGCCAGGCACTGCAGTTTCAAGCGGTTTGGCCGCCCCTTCCTCAGTGGCCGTAGATCGTTCTGGCAATGTTTTTGTTTATGATGCTGGCAACAACCGCATTCTCCGTTATCCGAAGCCATTTTCGCAAACCAACGATCTGATTCAGCCGGATTTGGTAATCGGACAAACCGGATTGAGTGCAAATACACCAAATCAAAACTTACCGACTCCGAACGAAAAGACGCTGGCTTCGCGTATCGGCAGCACTATTTACCGGGTGCGTATGCTTTTTGATCCGAATGGAAATTTGTGGGTTGTGGACGCAGGCAATAGCCGAGTACTTCGCTATCCTGCTGCCTCTATTGGCGCTGGAGCAACAAATGCACCTGCTGCAGATACGGTGCTTGGGCAGCCTGATTTCAACACTCGGGAAGGCTTGGTGGTGACAACGTTCAACGACAATTTGAACAAATCGAAATTTGCCGCACCTCCGGCAGCCTTGGCGATGGATGCCGATGGTAGACTTTATGTGTCTGATAGCAGGCGCGTTGTCGTGTTTGCCCCACCATTGCGTACGGGTTCGGAAGGAGTTCGCGTACTTGGACTTTATGCCAACCCTGCTGGAAGCACCAAGCCGGCAATCAACGAATTCACTGTGGGCGATCCTGAAGGGTTGTTCTTTTACAACAACTCCTTGTTTGTCATCGATTTGCAGGATCATCGCATTATGAAGTTCGATCCGTTCGATCAATGGCAGCCAGAATCTACGCTTTTGCCTTCTCCTTCAGCCAAAGCAGTTTATGGTCAATCTGATTTGTTTGGTTTCCGGGTGAATCGCGACCTCAAGGTTCCCAGCGCTTCCAGTTATGCTCAGCCGTCGGATGGCGTTGTTTTTCAAAACGAGCTTTGGCTTGCAGACACGGGAAACAATCGCATTCTGTCTATTCCACTTTCCTCTGGAAATGTGCTTGATGCCAGCCGCGTTTTAGGTCAGAATGCCTTTTCGCAAAATTCACCGAATTTCGTAGAAGGGAAAGAACTATTTCTTGCGGCCGGGAATTTCGCACTGCCCAATAACGGCGGCAGTGCAACGCTCAGCGCTGGAATTGTGACCGATCAGAGCTCCAATCCACCTCGTCTTTACATCGCCGATACCTATAATAACCGCATTCTTGCTTACGCCGATGCGCGAAAAGTGAAACCCGGGGACACTGCCGATCTCGTGATTGGCCAGAACGATTTCTTTACGACGGGCCTCAACTCTCCTACTTTTGATTTGAACCAACCAACCGATTCGGGCCTGGTGCAACCTGTTGGAATTGCTGTTGATGCCAATGGTAATTTGTGGGTAGCCGATAGCGGCAATGGCCGCGTTCTGCGCTTCCCCAACCCCTTTGAATCGCAGCGTCAGGGCCGTCAGCAAAGAGCAAGCATTGTTCTTGGCCAGTCCAATTTTAATTTCAAAGTTCAGGACGTAACCAGATCCAATATGGGGCGTCCACTTGGCGTCGCGATAACGGCGGAAGGCCACTTGGTTGTTACCGATGCCAGTTTCCACCGTGTACTCCTGTTCAAACGGGCTGTGGGTGGTGATTTCACCTCCGGTATGAACGCAACCACTGTTCTTGGTCAGCGTGATTTTAGTTCTGCCTCCACTGGTAGCACCGAAGACAAATTCAATTCTCCACATCACATTGCAATGGATACCGATGATCGTATCTATGTAGCCGACACCGGCAACAACCGCATTGCAATTTTTGATCGGGTACTTTCGGTTTCCAACGGCGCGGCACCAATCTTTTCGATCTCGTTTTTGCAGGGCAATGATCGCATCCGCAATCCACAAGGGATTTGGGTGAGCAATACAACGGGCGAAATCTGGGTGGCGGATACACCGAATGGCCGAGTGGTTCGCTTCCCTAAATTCGACACGTTGATTATTCGCCCGATTGCCAATTACTCCATTGCAAACGCAACCCAGCCTTTGGCCGTCACCCTTGATCCGCTTGGAAACCTGTTGATTGCCGATTCCGCAAATCGCGTCACAATGCATTTCCCGTCGGTCAGTGCCGTAAGTGCTGCCAGCTATCTCCCCAAGCCTTTATCGCCTGGGTTGATTGCCGCCATGTTCCCTTCCGGTGTCCGGTTTACTGAAAAAACAACTGTGGCGCCAAGCACCACTTTGACGAAGGAAATGGAAGATCTGGAAGTTCTGGTTGACGATAAACCAGCGCCCCTTTTCTTCGTTTCGCCGGGTCAGATTAACTTCTATGTCCCGATGAGTGCTCCCACTTCGGGTTCTTCGGAGTTCATCGTGCAAAAGAAATCGGTAGGTCAGGTAATCGCCAGTGGATTCATTTCCATGGGGCCCGCAACGCCGAGCTTTTTCACCACTTCGCAAACTGGTCAAGGTGCAATTGCCGCGCTCAACGAAGATAATAGCGTGAACACCCCAACGAATCGTGTTGCGCGTAAGGGTATCATTCAGTTGTACGGAACGGGCACAGGGTTTATTGCTAATGCTCCCCCAGACGGAATTCCCGCCTCAGGAACGGCGTTGATCAAGACGCCTCAAAATCTTCGAGTTTTCCTGGGTACGGACGAATTGCCGCAAGAAAATATTCAGTTCTCAGGACTGGCTCCGAATTTTGTAGGTCTGTGGCAGTTGAATATTATCATCCCTGACAAAGTTGCTCCAGATCCAGCGGTTCCATTGGCAGTGCTCGTTAATGGCGTTGCCAGCACCTCCGGTTCGCAAGCAGGGTTCTCCACCACCATTTCAGTCAAGCAGTAAGCTTCATCGGATTGCAGAATTGTCCCGCATGGGTGAGATTCCAACTCAGTCATGCGGGATTTTCAATTTCAGGCGCAAAAAAAGGACCAGGACGTGTCCCGATCCTTTTCTGTATCCCGTCGGTAACAGTTTTACTTGGCAGTTCCGTAGAGCCGAAGGCTAACGTTCACCAGTTGACCAGCAAAGGACCAGGACGTGTCCCGATCCTTTTCTGTATCCCGTCGGTAACAGTTTACTTGGCAGTTCCGTAGAGCCGAAGGCTAACGTTCACCAGTTGACCAGCCTTGCCGTTTGATTTTGTATCCTTTACTCCAATCTTCCATGTTCCCAATGACGCTTCACCCCAGTGGCGAACAGAGGTGAAAACATAATCAGTGAAGTCGGCGTTATCATCGTT
>JBBRJC010000260.1:0-5959 GCA_038220135.1 Bryobacterales bacterium
GAATTGCAAAGGTGAATGCCGAGATCGCGGCAGAAACGGCACGAGAGAATTTGGATGCAATGGCGCTTGGTGTCAGATACCTGGAGCTGGAAGTGAATTGCCGCGAAATGACCGATGCTTACGCCAAATTGGGGACGCAAAATTTGGCTTTACTGAGCGATGCTCAGAAGGTGAAATTGAAGGCGTTGGAAGATGCGTTGAAGCTGAGTAGGACCATTCGGCAGGCGCAGCAGGTTAACCTGGTCAACAATAGTTTTTCCTTCCCAACCAGTTCCATCCCCGTGCTTGACGCTTTTGTAGGATCTATTTCGGTAGCTCCTCCTGCTATATCCTTCCCAGGTTGCCGCAATCAATCTGCGTTCACTTTCATCTATGACCCGTTTCAGCCGTAGGAAGAAGCGGTAATGCCCACAATTCGGGAAGCAAAGGCGAATGACTGCGCTGCGATTGAAAGCCTGCTTCGCGAGCAGGGGTTGCGAACCGAAGGGTTACTCAATCCGGACACGAAGTATTGGATCTGTGAGGCGCGCACTGAGATTGTTGGATCGATCGGGTTGGAACTTGGAGACACGGTAGTGCAGCTTCGCTCCGCGATTGTTGCACCTGGCAGACGTGGTGATGGTGTAGGGCGAGCGCTCACAGAAACGGCATTAGGGTGGGCCCGTGCAAATTCGTACAAAGGCGCTTATTGTTTCAGCACGGATGCGGCACAGTATTGGATTGCGCGTGGCTTCTGCCGTTGCACGGTTGAAGAAGTTGTTCTGGTATTGCCTAGCGCACCGCACGTCCTATTATTTGGCCGATTAGGTTGTCTGCCTACAGAGGTGACATTCCGATTCGCCATTGAAAATTGATGACCGTGCCGAAAATTCACACCATGTGCGATGCAACCACATCCACCTCTGGCGACGTCCAATAGATTCAACGATTTTCAGTTTGGCAAGGAACGTGCCATGTATAGTTTCATGAGACGTAGTGATTGGATTGTTTCCTTCGGTTTTGTCTACGCGCTTGGGTTCCTGGTGGGCGTGGCTGGATTGCGGCTGGCTTCTGCGAAAGCGCAGGAAGCCAATAACGTCAATTCTCGCTATACCGTTGAAGCGGTTGAACTTCAGGGTATCGATGAAAGCCGTCTGAGCAGTTCGCTTCGGGACGAAATCCGGCGTAAGATCGGCAAAAAGTTTCACCCGGATGTTTTTGCAGAATTGGCGATGCGGATTAAACAGGAACTTCACGCTCGGGCCGTTAGTCCCAAATTGCAACGTGGTACCAATATGGAAAACGTGAAAGTACTGTTGGATGTGGAACCGCGGCGATCGCTGATTGACCCTAGCCGGTCGCGGATCGCGTTTCAATCGAAACAGGGGCTGACTGGGGCGGGATTTATTGCAGTAGAAGGGGAACAGAACCTGCTTCGGGTAGGCTATGCGAATAACGGCGAGGATTATGTGGAACGATCTGGTGGGATTCTGGCCACTTATCAGCGCAAAATGCTGGCGGACCGTTTGCGTGCTTCGTTCCAATTCGAAACCTTCAACAGTAAGTGGGACCGGGCGATCAGCCGGAATAGTACAGATGGCGCGAACTTCTATAGTGGCCGCCAAACTTATTCCCCAACATTGATTTACTCGCCTAACGATAACATCACACTTACTGGTGGCTTCAGCGTTACTAACTACACTTTTTCACAAGCTTCCCAAGTTCCGGACTTGGGCAGGGGTTCCTCCCATGTAATGACATCCACTCTACGACTTCGTCGTGCATGGGGGGAACCTGCCTCATTCAGCCAGCGCGTAACTGGTGAATATAACGCTCAGTTTGGTACGAAACTAACGGGTGGAGATTTCGATTATCGCCGTCAGTTGGCGGCTGCGCGTTATGTAGTTGGTCAGGGAAAAAATCAAATCGAGATGAATCTTACGAGCGGGCGAATTGACGGGGTTGCTCCGTTGAACGAACGTTTTGTGGCTGGTAATTCGCGGCTGTTGCGGGGATGGAACAAGCTTGATTTGACGCCGCTTGGGGCCACGCGGATAGTGGCTGGATCGATTGAATATGCGTTCAAGGCATCGCAAAAATGGATGCCTGCCGTGTTTTTTGACTCGGGCGAAGTTTGGGGCAATGCGATGGCTCGTGTGGTGAGAAATTCGGCCGGTGCGGGAATTCGATCTCGCGATGGCTTTTATCTTTATGTGGCATTTCCATTCAAAGAAGGACGGGTTGATCCGCAAGTTATGACCGGTGTGAATTTCTGATGCATTCCGGCATGCTCACGCGAAGAGCATGGTTGTTTGGCACCGCAGGCTTGGCCAGCGGCGCACTGCTGAATGCTGTCTCAAGCGTAGCTCTGCACATTCGTAAGGATGAAGATTTGATTCGCGTGGCAGCACCCTATTTGCACTTTCTGAGTGGCCGGCCGCTGGAGCGATTGAAGAGTGGAGCGGCTGTTTTATATACGATGCAGTTGGCGATTTCGCGCGACAACTTCAGCACTTTGGAGCGCCGGGCGTTTGAGAGATTTGTGGTTAGCTTCGACATATGGGAGGAAAAATTCTCTATTGTTGGAATTGGCATGCAAAAAGGAACGGCGTCGCATTTGGATTCGATTGCCGCAGAAGAATGGTGCGTTAAACATGTGGGGTTAACCACGCGGGGTTTGAACGCACAAACGCCCTATTGGGTGCGGCTGGAATTGCGCGCTGAAGAGCCGAAAGATGCGGTCACACTACTTACGCAACCGCCCATTGCGCTGACGAAATTAGTGGAATTATTTGCCCGGCCACCAAAGCATGAAGCTGACCGTTGGGCGGCTGAACAAGGGCCGTTCCGGTTGATGGATTTGAAGCTGTGAGCCTGCGCAAGAAACTGATTGGCATCTTCCTACTGGCGACGCTGGCTCCGCTGGGTGCCACTTTGTGGATCACTTTTTCGCTGCTTGATGAGAGCCTGCGCTATGCGTCTACTGAAGAGTTGGACGACATTTCTGAATCGTTGCACATCACGGGGCGGGAGTTTTATCAACGGGCGCGAAAGGCGTTGGAGGAGGATGTGGCGGAGGGGCGGGTGAAGCCGCAAGTATTTGCTGCAGCCGATCAAGCGAAGTGGCCGCAGCCAATTGTGGCGTTTCGCGAAAGTGGCCAAGGGCAACGTTTTTTGTTGAGTGGGATGGATGGTGATCAGTTGGACTACCTGATTTTGAAGGGCGATGAAGTGCTGCTGTATTCGCGACCGCTGGGGCCGGTGGGCATGAATAAGCTGGCCAGGCAGTACGCTCATGCGCGGGATGTGGTGGAACGGGCGCGGGTTTTCGATTTACGCAAAGGGATCACCAATACTTTAATCCTGCTGGCGGCGGCTACTTATTTGTTGAGCTTTTCGATGCTGGTGTGGCTTTCGTTGCGCATCACAAAACCGCTGAAGCATCTAACTGGGGGATTGGGGCGGCTGGCGGCTGGGGATCTGGATGTGCAGTTGCCGGTTGGCAATCGGGACGAAGTGGGTCGCGCGGTTGAGGCATTTAATCAGACGGCGATTGAATTGAAGCAAGGGCGGGAACGGTTGGTTTATCTGGCGCGAGTTGCCAGTTGGCAGGCGCTGGCGCGGAAGATGGCGCATGAGGTTAAAAATTCGCTTACACCGATTCGCCTGACGATGGAGGAGATTAAGGCTCGGGCGGGGGAATCGGATCCGGATTTTTTGGCGCAGGCTTCAGACATTGTGGTGGAAGAAGTGATTTCGCTGGAAAAGCGGGTGCGGGCGTTTAGCCAGTTTGCGGCAGAGCCGGGGATGGAGCTTCGTGAGTTGGATTTGAATGCTGTGATTGAAGAACGGGTGTTGTTTCTGCGTTCTGCGCATCCGGGTTTGAAATACAATTTAGAGCTTTCTCCGGATGCACCGAAGGCGCGGGCGGACGCTGATCTGGTGAAAGGGATTTTGACTAATTTGCTGGAGAATGCGGCGCAGGCGATGAATGAAGGTGGGCGAATTTTGGGTAAGACGTTCAGCACTGCGGACCGCGCGGGGTTTGAGATTCACGATTCAGGGCCGGGGTTGAGCGATAAGATTCGTGAGACTTTGTTCGAGCCTTCGATTTCATTTAAGCCCGGTGGAATGGGGCTGGGGCTGTCGATTGTGAAAAAGAGTGCCGTCTCATTGGGCGGCGATATTCAGTCTATTCAAGGAGAGTTGGGTGGTGCCGCGTTCCGCGTGCTGCTGCCCGCTGCCTATGGCATCCAAACGAATTCTCATTCTTGATGATGAAGAGAACATTGGCCGATCATTGCGCATGATTTTGGAGCGCGAAGGCTATGTTGTAAGCATCGTTCGGTCTGGCGCTGAGTTCCGGCAATCGGCGGAGCGGGAACGTGCAGGGGCATTTATGCTGGACGTACGGCTGCCTGATGCGAGCGGGATTGACCTGCTGCGTGAATTGCGGACGGCGGAAATTCTGGCACCTGTAATCATGATTTCCGGACATGGCACGATAGCGGATGCGGTTGAGGCGACGCGTGCCGGGGCGTTCGATTTTCTGGAAAAGCCGCTGAGCCGTGATCGGGTGCTGCTGTCTTTGGAACGTGCGTTTGAACAAGCGTCGTTGAAAGAAGAGAATGCGCGGTTGAAAGAAATTGCGGGCAAGCCGGCGCGAATGATTGGGACTAGTGCGGCGTTTAAGCATATTACCGATCAGGCAACGCTGGCTGCGCGGTCTGATGCGCGGGTGCTGTTTATCGGCGAATCAGGGACGGGCAAGGAGTTGCTGGCGGCCAGGATTCATGAGATGAGCCCGGTTGCTGGCGGTCCGTTTGTGAAGGTGAATTGTGCTGCGATTCCGCATGAACTGATTGAAAGTGAATTGTTTGGGCATGAGAAAGGGGCGTTTACGGGAGCGGGGCAAGTGCGTCGGGGCAAGTTTGAACTGGCCGATGGCGGGACGCTTTTCCTGGATGAAGTGGGCGATCTGGCTCCGGCTTCTCAGGCGAAATTGTTGCGTGTTTTGGAAGAAGGCGAGTTTCATCGGTTGGGGGGCGAGCGCACTGTTAAGGTGAGTGTACGGGTGGTTTCAGCGACTAATTGCGACCTGAGCCATATGGTAAGTGAGGGGAAGTTCCGCGGCGATTTATACTGGCGGCTGGCGGGTATTCCGATGCGAGTGCCGTCGTTGCGCGAGAGGGCTGAAGATGTGCCGTCGCTGGCGGATTATTTCCTGGAAGAATTTTCCCGGCGAAACAGTTTTCGTCCGCGGCGTTTTTCGCTGGAAGCGATGCAGTTACTGAAGATGTATCATTGGCCGGGGAATATTCGCGAGTTGCGAAACACTGTTGAACGGATGGCGATCATGGCGCCGGCTGATTTGCTAACGGTGGACGATGTTCCGCTTGAGATTCGATTTAAGGCGGCTGAAGCGGGGCCGAATATGTTGGAAGAAGCGCGACGTACGGCGGAGCGGGAACAGATTATGCGGGCGTTGAATGATACGCGCTGGAACGTGAGCCGGGCGGCGCGGAGCCTGGGTTTGGAACGCACTAATTTGCATAAGCGGATCCGCGCACTGGGTTTGCGCCGCGCCTGAGCGGGCACTTACTCAATTGTGAAATTGGCTGGCAGAAGCGCGACGTACGGCGGAGCGGGAACAGATTAGGCGGGCATTGAATGATACGCGCTGGAACGTGAGCCGGGCGGTGCCTGAGCGGGCAGTTACTCAATTGTGAACGTGGCTGGAAGAAGCGCGACGTACGGCGGAGCGGGAACAGATTATGCGGGCATTGAATGATACGCGCTGGAGCGTGAGCGGCGCGGCGCGGAGCCTGGGTTTGGAACGCAAAGTTGCATAAGCGGATCCGCGCGCTGGGTTTGCGACGCGCTTGAGCGGGCACTTACTCAATTGTGAAATTGGCTGGCAGAAGCGCGACGTACGGCGGAGCGGGAACAGATTAGGCGGGCATTGAATGATACGCGCTGG
>JBBRJC010000261.1:0-5953 GCA_038220135.1 Bryobacterales bacterium
TTTCCCGACAGTGATCTGGCGCTGCTCAAAGCCGTCGGGAAAAAAACCTAGGGGTCTGGCAAAAATCGCGGATGAAGGATACCCGCTATGAAAATTACACTTGCTGACCTGGACACTCCAATTGGTCCAATGCGTATCGCCGCCCACCCCAGCCGGGCTCTGCTCAGTAGATTTCACCGAGCGTTGCAACGATCGGATAAGTTTCCCGACAATGATCTGGCGCTGCTCAAAGCCGTCGGGGAAAAAAACCTAGGGGTCTTGCAAAAATAGTGGATGAAGGATACCCGCTATGAAAATTACGATTGCTGACCTGGACACTCCAATTGGTCCAATGCGCATCGCCGCCACCCCGACCGGGCTCTGCTCGGTAGATTTCACGGAGCGTTGCAACGAGTCGGATGCTTTTCCCTTTAGTAGTCTGGCTCTGCTCAAAGCCGTCGGCATAAAAAAGCCTAACGATCTGGCAAAAATGGCAGATGCATGGCGGCCGTTGCGCGCCTACGCCGCCATGCATCTGTGGATGAAGGATTACCCGCTATGAAAATTACCCTTGCTGACCTGGACACTCCAATTGGTCCAATGCGTATCGCCGCCACCCCAGCCGGACTCTGCTCGGTAGATTTCACCGAACGTTGGGATCTCATCCGTCGTCGGCTTCTACAACGATTTGGCAATCTCACCGAATCCGGCGAGGGCGAAACCTTCGGCGTCGTCCCACAGCTCACAGCCTACTATTCCGGTGCCACCGAATCATTCAAACACATCCCACTTGACCCCGGAGGCACACCCTTCCAACAAACTGTCTGGCAAGCGTTGCAGGAAATCCCGCGCGGGACAACGTGGAGTTACGGACAACTGGCCGCTCACATCGGTAGTCCAACCGCCGTCCGCGCCGTCGGAGCAACCAACGGACGCAATCCGCTTTCAATCGTCGTTCCCTGCCACCGCGTCATTGGCAAAGGTGGCGAACTGCGCGGATTTGCCGGTGGGCTCCATAGAAAGCGATGGCTGCTCGCACTTGAAGAAACTTAACACAAATAGCTTGCGAACTTAAGAAAATCAATTTATAGTCAATCTATAGTTGATTTATGGCAAGCGACTGGCTAGAACTGACAAAACTGACGCAACACCAGCCCATCGTGGTGGAGCGCGTCCGGCTAACCGATCGGGACATAACGATAGAAGGTAGTTTCGATCTCCCGCAACTGGCCCGCCTTAGTTTGGAGGATCAGGTTTTTGTAGCGGCCTTCATTCGCAGCCACGGCTCTATTAAAGAGATGGAGCAGGTGTTCGGCGTCAGCTATCCCACCATTAAAGCCCGTCTCAACCGAATTGCGGGGAGCCTGGAATTTGTCGATACGAATCCAATTCCATCACAAGCCGAAATTTTAGACAAACTCAACCGCGGTGAAATCACCGCGCAGGAAGCGATTCAGCAGATCAAGGAGTCAAAATGATCCCACTCTGGGCCACCATCCAAATCGGCAAGTTCCGCCTCTGGTTGCCGCTGCTTCTCATCTGGATTTTACTCGCACCAATCGTCCTGCTGCTTACCCCTGTGGTGGCAATCGTACTTCTGGCTGTCCGCGTCAATCCAATCAAAACCTTTGGCATGCTTTATAACATTCTTCGAGCCACCCGTGGCACATATATCGAAGTCGCCGAAGCACGCGAAACCGTACTGATCCAAATCCACTAAATTTAGGCGCACGATAGGCAAACGCCACAAATGTGCCTACTCATAAAGGAGAAACCAATGTCCGAAAATAGAAAACAAATCCTAGAGATGCTGGCCGCCGGAAAGGTCAATGCCACTGAGGCGGAAGACCTTTTGGCGGCTCTTGATAGTGCCCCTGCGCCAACCGTTGCCGATCCCGCCACCAAACCAAAACCGAAGTATCTTCGCGTCGTGGTGGATTCGCTCGACAAGAAACATGACACGCCAACCAAGGTCAATATTCGCATCCCAATGCAGCTATTGCGTGCTGGCGTCCGCCTTGCCGGATTGATTCCAGCAGCCGCCCACGCCCATTTAAACGACGCAATGAAAGAGCGTGGCATTCCATTTGATGTCTCCCAAATCAAGCCGGAAAACCTCGAGGAAATTATCGAACAACTGAACGATTTGACGGTTGATGTCGACGAAAAACACGATAACGTCCAAGTCCGTGTATTCTGCGAATAGAAGCGTTGTAAACTAGAGGCGAATGTCGCTTCAAAGTTTATTCTCACTGTCTGGCAAGACGGCTCTCATTGCAGGCGCAAGCCGTGGAATTGGGCTCGCCATTGCCAAAGAAATAGCCGCAGCTGGTGCTCACACCATCCTCGCCGCGCGCTCACTCGATAAGTTGGAAGTGGAAGCCGCCGCCCTGCGCGACGCCGGTTATTCGGCCGAAGCAAGGCAACTCGATGTGGCCGATACTGCCTCCATCGCAGCCACCGGCGCTGCCTTTGCAGGCAAAGTAGATATCCTCATCAACGTTTCCGGCACCAATGTGCGCAAGAAATTCGCCGATTACACCGACGAAGAGTACGAGCGAATCATGACCACGAACCTTCACGGTTTGGTCAAACTCACTCAGGTGATCGGCCAAGGCATGGTAGATGCGGGCCGTGGTGGCAAGATCATCAACATAGGCAGCCTTACTTCGGGCTTGGGCCTGCCATATCTAACTGTTTACGCGATGACTAAGTCGGGAATTGCTGGACTTACTCGCGCTCTAGCTGCGGAGTGGGGGCGCTTTGGAATTCAGGTGAATTGTATCGCGCCAGGTTTCATTGTTACTGACCTCAACCGCGATATGTGGCAGGCTGGAGTTATGAAGGATTGGCTTAGCGGTTGTCAGTCAAACCCACGCTTGGGAACACCAGAGGATCTGGCAGGATTGGCTGTTTTCCTCGCCGCACCGGCTTCGGACTACATCACTGGCCAAACCATCTATTCCGATGGTGGTTATTCCACAACTGCAAAATGGCCGTTTGAAGTATAACCGAACATGCTTACTCGCCGCCAAGCCGCGTTGATATTGACTGGTGCCTCTCTGTTCGCGCAAAAACCCGAACCTGCGGAGGTGCCCGTCGATTTCATTTGTCCGATGGACCCTGACGTTCGCTCGAAAGGGCCGGGCAAGTGTCCACGATGCGGGATGAAACTGGAGGCCGGCATTGCCGATTACGTCGAATATCCGGTGCGGGTGGTTGCGGCACCCAAGGTGATTATCCCCGGTGCCGCCACCACTTTGCGCATTGAAGTTCTGCATCCGAAAACTGGTTTACGAGTCCGTGATTTCCTGGAAGTTCACGAAAAGCTTTTCCATTTGTTTTTGATTAGCGAGGATCTACAATCGTTTGCACACGAACACCCGACCCCATCGGCCGATGGTACATTTAACCTGACTTATAACTTCCCCAAAAGCGGAGGTTATCGATTATTGGCAGACTTCTTCCCTAAAGGCGGCACCCCGCAACTGGTAACACGGTCGCTTTATGCCAAGGGCAAGTTCGAACAAACAAAGCCAATCGTGGCCGACATGGCCCTAAAACAAGGTGCAAACATGCAGGTGGAGTTGGTGACGGAGCCTCCGCAACCTCTTGCGGGTAAGAAAACATTGCTCTTTTTCCGATTAAAGCCGCACGAAGGATTGGAACCGCTACTAGGAGCCTGGGGACATTTGTTGGCAGCCAGCCCCGATTTGATCGATATGATTCACGGACATCCGGCATTTGCCGACCCTGGGCCGCAAATTCAGTTCAACGTGATTTTTCCTCGGCCCGGCATCCATCGTGTTTGGGTTCAGTTTCAGCGCCAGGGCCAGTTAAATACGCTGGCGTTCAACGTGCCGGTGACGGGGTTGATGTAGTCAAAACAAACCCAATTTTGGGCGGGGACGTTTCAATGCGTGTTCCGGCAGGCAACTTCAAAGGTTGCTTGTAAACCAAGGTCTTGCGTTTCTTGGCAGGCCCAGGCAGTAGCCAAAGCAATGGTTCTACTTGGCCATCGGGAAGCACCGCACGTATCTGAATTTGCTTATCTTTCGGCGCCGACATAACCCGGATGGCCAATACTGTTAGCTGCGGGGTAGACATTCCGCCAGTAATTGGCAAAGCTAAACCCTTCGGAATTATGGTTTTCGACAAATTTTGAATATGAATGTGCGAGGGCAAATATTCGGGCTCCCCTTCAGGCGCACCGCCCTCGACCCAATCGGCGAGAATGGCAATTTCCTGTGCGGATAAGGACAGATCGTTTTTGAATTCGCCATATCCTTTAACAGCAGGCCACGGAGGCATGCGGCGATTGAGCACCTCTTCCCTAATCGCCACCGCCCATGGCCGGGCCTCTTCGTACTTCATGAGGTTCATTGGCGTAGGCCCACCTTCGTGATGACAGCCAGAACAGCGCTTCATGACAATGCGGGACACCTCGCGGGTCCAGGTGAGTTTGGTGGTAATCACATCGTGGGCGAACAAGGTTGCAGCCTGCGGTAGCATAAGGGCAGCGGTTAAGAGGAATGAGGTGGAACGGATCACCGAAAGGTACCTTCACCTCATAGTAAGGGAAACGCGGACCGAATAGTTTGTAGGATTCGACAGATGAATCAAATATTTATTAAAGCCGCGCCGCCAGACACCGATAAGAACAACAGGGAGTGGTTCCCAACACCATGAGAATCGATGACTCAAGTTTAAAAAATCTAACCAGCCAGCCTGTGCGAAAGTCAGAAAGCAGCCGCGTGGAAGCTGGTTATGGAAAGGCGCGCGATGCCTCTACAGAGGAAACATCGGGCACCACCGACACGTTCGCGCTTTCCAGTCTTAGTTCGGCAATCCGTTTGCAGAGCGAAGATACTCCAGAGCGGACAGCGAAGCTAGAGCGGTTGGCGAAGGAATACAGCAGTGGGCGTTATCAGCCCGACAGCATCGCAACAAGCAAGAAAATCGTAGAAGATGCCGGTATACACGGGTCAGTTTCCAGCGACAAGCCCCCGGCAGGCGTCCCGGAAGAGAACGAAAGCGCAAGGTATCTTGGTCCACCCGACCAAAACGGATAACTGGAATGCGAACGGCAGCAGAACTTCTGGAATCGGCGCAATTCCACTTGGCGCGGAATGATCCGTGGAAAGCTGTGTCGGTACTGGAAGAATTGGCGGCCTTTAAGCAATCGCCACCTGGGGTAACAGCAAAGAATAGGGAAGCGTTTGCTCAGCAGCTAAAGCTAGTAGGTGCTCTGGCCTTTCAAGGTGTTCAAGTGAGCACGCATTGGAAGGAATTGGTTGTACACTCCGGAAGCGCATACACGGCAAGCGGGGCAGCAAGGTACGAGAATGAAGTCCGCAGCACTCTAGCAGAAGCCTGAATTTGGTATGAGTTTATACACCGCACTATCGGCAGCCACTGGGGCGATGCGAGTTCTCGAGCGAGGACTGGATGTCGCACAAACCAATGTCAGCAACGTCAATTCCCCCGGCTTCGTGCGGCAACGGTTGACAATTACGTCGTTTCGGGAAGGCATCGTTGCTGGCCCGGTTATTTCAGCAAGGGACAACTATAACGAATCAACGGTTTGGTCACGGCAAAGCGGCTTAGGCAAAGCCAGTCAAGAATTGGAAAGTTTAGGTCAATTGGAACAAGTTCTCCCGATTGGGGAAAAGGTTGGCATTGCGGGGGCACTATCAGGACTGTTTCAATCTTTTTCGCAGCTTGCCGTCTCTCCCAATTCGACAACAACCAGACAAGTCGTACTGGACCGGGCAACCGAGCTTGCAACAACCTTCAACAATGCGTCAAAAGGATTAGGAAACGCGGCACAAGCCGTGGAGCGGGAAGTCAAATCGGACGTTGCCAAAATTAATTCACTTCTGACGGAGATAGCTTCGGTCAACAAAGCTTCCCGTTCCGATGCCAGCGTTGGACAAGATGGCGGTGTTGCTGCACGATCCTACAAAGCGCTTGA
>JBBRJC010000262.1:0-5951 GCA_038220135.1 Bryobacterales bacterium
GATGCCCACCTGCACCGCATAGGGCAGCGAAACCACCGGGCCATTTGACACCACGATGGAAGCCGGGCCGTTCAGTTTCGTAAAGCCTGTTGCTTTTAATTGCGTTTGAGAGACATATTGCAGCGACAGTGGCGCGCCACCTAATGTAGCCGTGGAATAAGCCGTGAATCCGCTACCCGTGAGTGTCAGATTAAAGATGCCAACCGGTACCGGTGCCGGCGTTGCATTCGATATCACCGGAGCAACACTGGACACAATCGCAATCGCCGCAGTAGCTGTGACATTAGTGGCCGTTGTTGCCGTGACCATCGCCGTTGCAGGCGATGGCACTTGCGCGGGTGCTGTGTAAAGTCCGGTTGCATTGATCGTGCCGCCACCGCTTACAGACCACGTCACCGCCTGCGAAGGACCGTTGAACTGTACTGCAAACTGCTGCACAGCATTCACCACCATCAGAGAGCTTGCAGGCGTTACGGCCATAGTTGTGCCGCCGCCGCTGCTGGGTGTGTAGACAGAGATTACAATCGGATTGGAAAATACGGTTCCGGGATTCCCGGCCCCGATATAGTTATTTCCAACCACAGAAGCCAGACCCACGGCTTTCAATTGCGTTCCGGAAATGTAAGTGGTGGAAAGAGGTTGGCCATTCAGGATCGCCACGGCACCGTTTACAAAGCCGGCACCATTCAGCGTGATCGTAAATGTGCCGGTAGGAATGCTGGTTGGACTCACCGAAGTGAGCGTAGGCCCAGCCAGTTTAATGTTAGCGATTGCGTTGCCTGTCACGGTCATATCATCCGTGCTGGTTGCGGTAATGGTCACCTGCATCGCCATCATTGGGGCAGTGAAAACGCCTGCGTTGCTGATGGTACCCACGGCGGGGCTTCCATTTGGCATGCCATTGACAGACCAGGTTACGCCCATGCTGGGCAATCCTGTGACGGTGGCTGTATATTGTCTGGAACTACCTGCAAGAACCGACTCAGTGCCAGGGGTTACTACGATTGTCCCGGCCGCCCAAGTCAGTGCAGGCATTGCGATGAAGAGTGCGCTTACTAAACGCATGAATCGAAGCTGCATGTTTTTACCTCTGTCCTTCCTTACTAATCGTTTTGAGCGGGTGTCCGGTGAAGGTCTCCGCTCTGCTTGTTTTTATGGATGCTGTGCCCGAACTCCTCCGAACCGGTTCCAGCACTGAAAATCGTCCTACGTATTGAATTGCGGAATTGGAGGCAGGTATTAGCGCGAGGTTGCAAAAAAGTGTGGGAAAGTTTTGCCCTAGCGGCTCTTTAGGAAGAACGACTTAGGCCGGGAGGCATAGTGTTTTGGGAAATAGTTTGTCATACCTTGGCCGTTTGTTTGGCGTATGACGCAGTAGATAAGTGACCGCAAAACAAATGCCAATAGGCACAAAGGAACAAACAGATGAAAACCAAGACAACTATCAAAGCTGGCGCGCTGAGCAACAACCACAATCAGACCCTCAAGGTCCGCAGCAACGTGAAGGCCGGCGGTGTGCAAGTCAACCACAATCAGACCCTCAAGGTCCGCAGCAACGTGAAGGCCGGCGGCCTCCCGCTGATTTAATTTTGTTACTCTAACCCCATGTTGCAACCTGATCAACGGCTGGAAGCTGAAGAGCATTTTCTAAATGTTCTAGACCTGCAACCAGTCGAACAAGAGGCATACCTCTCCGCACATTGCCCGAATTCTGAAATTCGCAATGAAGTTGAGACGCTTCTACGTGGACAGCAAGTTGCTGCTCAGGCCGGAGGACGGGTTGGTGGCCTGCTCGATCTCGCTGTTGCCAGCGGAGCATCGGCTGCCGACCCAATCGAATATTTTATCGGCCAGCGCCTCGGCCCCTTCAAAATCGAATCCATTCTTGGGCAAGGCGGCATGGGTGCCGTCTATTTGGCAACTCGTGATGATGCTGAATATGACCAACACGTAGCCATCAAACTTGTACGCGAATCCGTCGCAAGCAAGCGCGTGCTCGCCCGCTTTCGACAAGAGCGCCAAATCCTGGCGCAGCTCCAACATCCCAATATCGCCCGCCTGCTTGATGGCGGAACCACTCCAGAAGGCGAGCCCTATTTGGTGATGGAGTACATCACCGGCCTTTCCATCACCTCCTATTGCCGCGAGCAATCGCTGTCAACAGCCCAACGTGTACACCTGTTTCGTCAAGTGTGCGAGGCCGTGAATTATGCCCACCAAAACCTGGTGGTGCATCGCGATATCAAGCCCAGTAATATTCTTGTAACTCCCGGCGGCACCCCCAAGTTACTCGATTTCGGTATTGCCAAATTGATCGGCCAGCCCGAAGGCGCAGCCTATCCCGGCACTGCTGACACCCAAGCCGGGCTGCAAATGTTGACGCCCGATTATGCCAGTCCGGAACAGGTGCGCGGCGCGCAAGTCACCACCGCCAGCGACGTTTATTCGCTGGGCGCGCTGCTGTTTGAATTGCTCACCGGCACCAAAGCGCACAAGTTTCAAGACACCACGCCCCTCGGTATCGCGCGCGGAATTTGCGACACAGAAACCGCCCGCCCTTCCACTGCAGTTAACCCGAAAATGGCCGATTGCAAACGCCGCAGCCGTGATCTTTCCGGGGATCTGGACAATATCATTCTCATGGCCATGCAGAAGGAACCTGGCCGCCGTTATCCTTCCGTACGTCACTTTGCCGAAGACCTCGACCGCTGGGGACGCGGCTACCCAGTCACCGCCCAGACCGATTCGCTACTGTATCGAACCAGGAAATACGTCCGCCGTCACTGGGTCGGTCTGGCTGCAACCGCTGCCGTATTTCTTAGTCTTACTATCGGTGCCGGAATCGCAATCCAGCAGGCCCGCCTCGCAAAGAAGCAGTTTCAATCCGTCCGCACACTGGCCAACAAGTTCATGTTCGACTTCTACGATGAACTCCTCAAAGTGGAAGGCACGGTGAAGGCAAAGCAGATGGTGATGACGACCGCCCTGCAATACCTGGATCAATTGGCGGCTCAATCAGGAGGGGACGCGGGATTGCAATCAGAGCTCGCGGAATCGTACAAGCGCCTCGGCATTTTGCAGGGCGTGACCGTTTCGGGCCTCGGGCAAAGTGGATCGGAACTGACATTGAACAAAGCCGTTTCGCTGTTCGAAGAACTCGCGCGCAGGGATCCAGCCTACCGCATAAAATATGCTAATTGCCTGGCCACTCTTGCAAATTCTGTACTGGCGGAAGGTAAGCAAGATACTGCATCGGCCGCCCTTCAAAAGTCCAAAACTGTACTATTGCAGTTGGAAAAAGAAGGCACTTTAGGCAAGCAACTCTTCTATGAACTGGCCAGAGCTTCTGCGGTTGCCAGCTCCATTGCCAATAACCAAGGCAATACGGAACTCGGCATTGTCGAGGCACGAAACGCCGTTCGCCACCGCAACCAGTTTCTGCAATTTGATCGTTCTCCACGCATGGTTTACATGGCCGCAAATGATCACATGAGGCTCCTGGAATCCTTACGCAACGCCGGGCGGCTGGAAGAAGCGATCGAGTTTTTTGAGCAGGTGAAAGCCTTGGCAACGGAAGCCAACAAGGACGGAAAAGCCCCTGATGCCGGGGCCTTGACGACAATTCTATACAGTGCCAATCTTCTCTATAATCCCAGTGAGCCCAGTCTGGAGCGTCCCCAGGATGCGGAGAAACCAGCACAGCTCGCGGTCCTGGCGGCAGACAAGCGGCTTGCTAAAAATCCAATGGATGCGTTGGCAAAGTTGAACGCGCTGCTACTCTACCAACTCTACGGTGCGATCCTTGAAAAGACTCATCCCGCCAACGCGGATCGAGAGTATGATCGTGCCCGGCAGCAGGCTGAAGAATTGCTTGCAGCAAATCCAATAAATCGCTACGCTCGCGAAAGCCTCACGCTATTGACCGCTGCAAGAGCCCGATGGGATGCGCTGAACGGCCGCAATGATCGCGCCCTTCGCTATGCCTCCTCAAGCCAGCGTTCGTTTGATGAATACCCCAAACTGATCAGCCCGGAAGGTGGAATCTTTGTGCATTTGTGGATGCATGAAGCTCTGGCGAAGGTTGGGGATGCGCGAGCTGCGGCTGTGATAGAAAAAGCACTGAGTATTGTCCGCACCGAATTGGCCAAGCCCGGCCGTGGTGTTTCCATGTTGTACGCTGCCAGCGAGCTGTACAATTATCTCGGCACACGAAACAAGCTCGAAGCCCGCCGCTGGTTCACAGAGGAAGAATCGCTGTGGGTCAATTATCACAAGCAACACCCCGAGATTCCCTACACCCAGCGCCGCCTCGCCCGTGCCCGCGCTGCACTGAATCAGGCGCCGTAACGCCCGATAAAAAATCTACCCAATCGGTTGGCCGTTTTGGGGGATCATGCGCACTAACTATGTGAAGGCGAAACAACGTTCAACAACGTCAAGGCCGGCGGCCTGCCACTCATCTAATAACAGCAGCCCCCACTCACTAAATAGAGCACTCGGTTACTCTAAACAATGTCTGCAATAATTAATCCGGGAAACGTACCAATCACAATGAACACCGAAACCCGCCCCGAACAAGTGACCCGCCTTTTGGTTGATTGGCGCAGTGGCAACGCAGCCGCCCTGGAAGCGCTCACCCCGCTGGTTTACAAAGAACTCCGCCGCATCGCCGCTCGCAATATCCGCCGCGAACACGCCTCCAACACCCTTCAACCAACTGAGTTGATCAACGAAGCGTACCTCCGCATGATCGATCAATCTTTACCCGCCTTTGAAACCCGCAGCCACTTCTTCGCCGTCGCCGCCCGCATCATGCGTCAAATCCTGGTTGACTTCGCCCGCCGCCGCCATTCAAATAAGCGGAAGGGTGAAAAGGTGGAACTCGACGACAACGCTGCAATCGCCCGAGAAGCCACCGAAGACGTGCTTTCCGTTCACGAAGCGCTGGAGCAACTCGCACTTCACGATGCCCGCAAAGCGCAGGTTGTGGAACTCCGTTACTTTGGTGGATTAAGCCGCGAAGAGATCGCCGAAGCCCTCGGCGTCAGCCTTGGAACCGTGAAGCGCGATCAAGCTTTAGGGGAAGCATTTCTAGGAAAGATTTTGTCGGAAGGAATGGTAAAGGCACCCGCGGAGTAATCCCCAAGTGCCTTTAAGAAGGTTACTTCAACCCAAGCAACCGGCGGTTCCGTTTCGCATCGGTTGAGCCCCCAGCGAAATCATCAAACGCCTTGGTAGGAACATCAATCAAGTGCGACGCAATGAACGGAGCACCTTCAGCCGCCCCCTGCACGCTATCTTTGAAGCAACATTCCCATTCCAGTACAGCCCACGATTTATACCCACCAGCTGTCAGGCGAGAGAACACCTGTTTGAAGTCCACCTGCCCATCACCCAGCGAACGGAAGCGCCCCGGACGTGCCTTCCAATCCAGATAACCACCGTAAACACCAGCACGCGCAGAGGGCCGGAATTCGGCATCTTTTACATGAAATGCTTTGATGCGCTCGGCATAAATGTCGATGAAGCCGACATAGTCCATACACTGCAAAACGAAGTGCGAAGGATCGTAATTAATGGTCACACGCCGGTGATTGCCGGTAGCTTCCAGGAAGCGTTCAAAGGTGGCCCCATCATGCACATCTTCACCAGGGTGCAGTTCATAAGCGATGTCCACGCCCAAGCCATCGGCGTAATCCAAAATCGGCTTCCAGCGCTTTGCCAGCTCTTTGAAACCTTCTTCCACCAGGCCCGCCGGGCGTTGCGGCCACGGATATATCATCGGCCAAAGCAGCGCCCCAGTGAACGAAGGCGAAACAGTCAGACCCATGTTAGCCGAAGCCTTAATCACCAGCTTCATTTGCTTGGCAGCCCACTCGGTTCGTGCCTTTACATCGCCCTGTACAGCGGGTGCAGCAAAGCCATCGAACAATTCATCATACGCTGGATGA
>JBBRJC010000263.1:0-5947 GCA_038220135.1 Bryobacterales bacterium
TGCAACTCCTGCAGAAACTGCTCTAGCGGCGCATTTTTCCCCAAGTGGCTTGAAATGTCGCGGACAATTTCCCGCCATGCGGACATATCTTCTTCAAGGTCGGAGTTGGCCTCGGGCTGTGCTATTTCATTGGCAATTTCACTGAGAATTCCATCGACGGCAGCCTTGACCAAAGAAGCATCTCTAGCGGCAGGGAGGAGGCGCGCTATGAGATTAGCCGCGCCCGGTTTTGGCGTGTGGCGTCCGATGCTTTCGAGCCAAACGATTAGATAGCTGCGTCCCGTAGCCTCAGCCTCCGTGACTATCTGCTGCACTGGTACCGCAATGTCGGCCAGCCGGTTAAATGCCTCAATCAACACTGAGATATTTCGGAGGTCCAAAGGCCGTGCCAGCTGCCGGAGAACCGCGACCAGCCATCGGAACTGAGGGGAGAGGAAATCGTCGCGTCTTTGGGCAACGACCGAGGAAACCCCTTCATTGTGTAGTGCTGCATTTATACGTTCTAAAAGAGTTTTCGTTCGCGCAAGCACTGCCGTTGACGCCCAAATAGTTCGTCCGCGCCCCGCGAGTTCTTTAGCGATGCCGGCAGCTTCTTCCTCTTCAGATTCGAAAACTCGGAGGCTGATGTGTTCCGAGATCGGGTATTTCGAACCCGTCTTTCCAGCCACAAGGGGTTTCTTAGCGCTCGTTCGCTGCGCGTTATAAACAACCAACCTATTGGCGGCCATGACAATAGCGGCTGGACAACGGTAATTCGTGGGTAATTGAATCACCTGAGCCGAATAGTCAGCCCGGAACGATTGTATCTGCTTGAAGTTTGCGCCGTTCCATTCGTAGATGATCTGGTCGTCGTCTGCCACCGCAAATAAGCTTTTGAAATCATTTTCTGCAAGTGCGCGGACTAGCTTGTATTGGGCGCTGTTCGTATCCTGAAATTCGTCGATCAGCCAATGCGGATACGATTTCCGGTACCGTGCCGCAATGGCCGGAAAGGTCGTTATCAAACGATAGCTCTCAAAGATCAGAGAGTTGAAATCCAAGGCATTAATCCGTTTCAATTCATCTTCATACAGCTGATAAGCAGCGGCAGCAGCGTCGCAATCGTCGAGATCGGCGAGGGCTTGCACGGCTCCCGACGGTTCAATCAGCTTCGCTTTGAGACGGTCAATGATGCCAAGATACTTGACGTCGTCCAGGCTTGCGTTCGCTCCCTCATGGACGGCTCTTCGCAACGTGTCTTCAAGAACCGCCCGGCGGTCATCATCCGCGGAGTAGATCGCAAAATCCGGTCTGATTCCAATATGGACGCCGTGCTGCCGCAGGATCTGGGCGCAAAAACTGTGGAAGGTGCCGATATTGGCGCGCCCCTCAAGACCTGGAACGAAGACAGCCACACGCTCTGCCATCTCGTCGGCGGCCTTGTTTGTAAAAGTTAGCGCCAGTATGCGAAAGTTCTGCTCCCTGGACGCGTCGAGAAGACGCGCTATACGGCAGGTCAGAACCTGAGTCTTGCCCGAGCCGGGACCGGCGAGAACCAAAAGCGGTCCCTGATCCCATTCCACGGCCTGCCGCTGAATATCGGTCAGTTTCGTTAGGGCGGATTCGAGCGCGCTTTCCATCAGAGGAGATCTTTTAGAGCTGTAATTGCGCGGCGGAATGCCTCTGGCATCCGCTGGGCCAATGTGGGGTTAACAGCGATACGTGAAGCGAGTTCCGCAGCATAACGCGTTTTGTGTTTACTCAAACATCTTTCAAGTCCTGTCTGGTCGAGCGTAAGGGCATCCGTCTGTCCGACGGCCTGAAGCACCTGTCGGAGATCATCCTCCAGACCATCTGCTAGTAACTGCTGTTCCAAAGTACCTGCCGGTAAGTTGCTGCATCGATCAGCAATAAAAGCCGCATCAAAGTCACGGGCTCCAATATCGCGTACATACTTAAGCCCTGCGGAGTCGCCGTCCACCACGGCTAGCCAGGGAATTCCAAGCGCCCTCGCTAGCGCAGCGAACGTATCCGGATTGCCATTGTTCATCGCGTCAATCACAGAAACACCGTGTTCATCGAGGTCGTATCCTAATCCCCGCCCAAGACCATGAACGAGCAGATATTCAGCTTGTCCCTCAACAATCAACCATCGCCGTGCGAAGAAAATCTCGCCACGTATTCGCAGAGCAAACGTTTCTAGAGCGCGGAGCTCATCGTCCGGTATATACAGCATGGATCGATCTCGCAAATCCCGTAGCGCTGCATGAATCGCCGGTTTTTCAGCATGGGTTGCATAACAGGTGAGCACTTGCCGGTAAGCGCGCTCGTCAAGCCTGCCGGTGACGGTGAGCGTTTGCGTTGCGTTTACATAACCAAGTAGACCCGCCGAAGCGGCGACAACTATATCGAGCGCAGCCACAGGAGGGACCTGGACGGAAAAGCTCGGGCGCAGCCAACGCACTTCCGTACCTTTTTCCGTGAGGCGCACCATCCGAAGATCGCGGAACGGCACATGTTCAACGAAGTACGGCGAATGCGTCGTAATGATCTTCTGGCCCGGCAACTTACTGATATGGCCCCACAAGGTGCGGGCAGCTTGTGGATGCAAATGTGTTTCGGGCTCCTCCAACGCGAGTATGGGTGTGCTCTCTGGTTCGTACAGTTCGGCCAAGAGATGCTGGACGAAGGCTTGGAACAGAAAGATAACCGAGAGGCTTTGCATCCCTTGACCGTGACGCTGCAACGGAAGCCAAGGCCACTCTGGTTCATTGCGCAGGATGATTTCGGCTTTAGAAAGAAGATCCCAAGACTTCAACGGGAGAAGGCGGAGAGTGACATCTCCTTCCCGGTCCCGCGCTGCCACGCGAGTAGCGCCGGAAAGCGTCTCCGCAATTTCTGTTAGCCGAGGGTCGGCGCTCAATAGCCGGGTGTTGAGGCGATCTAGGACTTTTTGCACGCGTCCCTCCAATTTCGGCGGGATTTCCATTGCTTTCAGGAGCCGTCCCCAAAATTGCGAACGGACAGTGAATTCGTCCTCCGCGTCACGCAGAGCGCCAAGATAAAATACGGGAACATACTCCCAGAACCGCTCCAGGTTTACTCGCCGAGCGGATCCGCCTACAAGCGGTTGGCGGCCGGCATTAAGGAAGGTCCACGCCGGCTGAAAACACCCATCCGGCTCGCTCCAAGCGCACCGGACGTTTAATGTGATGGAGCTCTTGCCGGTTACAGGATCGGCCTGGGAAATTTCATCAAGCGCCTGCTGCATTTCGTCAGGCCACTCATCGGCGACGGCTTCTTCCGCGCGCAGTTCGATAACGACCCCTGGGGAGGACTTCGGATTATCCTTTTCGAGCGCGAGATGAACATCATATTCTGTGAAGCCAGTGCCACGCTGGCCCCATCGGCGCGTCAAGGCGATGCGAACTGCATCAAGAATAGCGGTCTTTCCTGCGTTGTTGGGACCGATGAATACGGTGGTTTCCGCGAGCTCTACCTCAAGCGCTTTAATCGAGCGAAAATTCTCGATTCGCAGCGATGTCATCCTCATTGCCTTGGTCCAATGACCGCATTACTGCTCAAGAGTTGCCTAAAACGAATCCACATGGTAAAGGCCTTCCCGACTACGCTAGTCAGACCTCTAACGCCTCTGGTTGCGCACAAGCTTCGACCGACACTTGATATTGGAATTCGGTACATGTGAAGATTCTCCGCCTTGCGAATGCAGGGAGCAGCCTTCCCAAAATGATACCGCGCGTACTGATGATAAATTAGGTCGGCTTTTTCAGAAAAGTCGCCCTCTGCAGACGTGATCGTGCACAAGTTTGAATTGAGCCCAATAGCCGCCTACGTATTGAATTGCCCCTGCTGCGAATGATGCGCAAATTCCCACGGCGTTATAGGAGTTGTAATTCGCCGCAAAGTTTTGAACCCGGCCCTCGCTATCCGTCGAAGCTCTTTGAAGGGTGCAATAGCGTGAAATAGTGCGCGGCGGGAGTGGGGGATTTGGTGAGTCAATGTATAGTCAATGGATTATAGAGCGGGTTGGCGGCTAAACGATTTGATTGCGGCTTCCTGCCTGCGAGATTACTCCTGTAGAAACGCCCTAGCGTCCGCGGGCGTACTCCCCACATTTCCCCCGCCAGCGGCGGTGCGGATCTTATCTGATTTCCACAATTCTCGGTTCTCTACTACTGGTTCCCTACAGGTACATATAGGAAGATGCGCCCCTAGAATGCCGAACTCTCGCCCCTAGAATGCCGGACAATCAGACTTTTGCCGCCCCTAGAATGCCGAGGAAAACTTCTGCTTTTCAATGGCTCGTTCCACCATTGCACCAGCCTGATCTGCTCAGCCGCTTGATGCGCCCCTAGAATGCCGAACGATGCTGATTTAAGAATCTCCGAAGAAATTGCGGCAGTTCTGTCACACTGGCCCCTCCTCAGGCCATACAGGGTGGAGGAGAAATGGAAACTGCCCCAGAAACATCTGTTCTGACGATCAAGCAAGTTGCTCAAATCCTGCACTGTTCAAAAACCCATGTCGCTAACGTTCTAAACGGGAGAGTCACAGGTTTGCCGCGTCTATCGCACCTGAACGTCGGCCGCCGCAAGCTCGTGCGGAAAGATTGGCTTGAGCGGTGGATGGAAGAGAACAAGACTCGGTAGAATCCATGCATGTCAGGATTCAACGCTCGGGACGCAGCAACAAGGAGATTTAATGCGTCGTACGAGATTCAAAAAAGGAAGTGTCCGTCCTCGCAAGCACGGTCGCCAGAAGGTCTGGGTGGCGCAGTGGTGGGACGACGGAAGCAAACGCTCAAAAGTGCTTGGCACCTGTTCGGAAATAACAAAGGGCCAAGCGGAAGCGATGATGGCCCAAATTCTCCAGCCGCTCAACGAGAATGCCGGCCATCAGACCACACCAGTCTTCACGTTTCAACAATACGTGCGGGACGTGTTCCTTCCGAATTGTCGGAACAAGTGGAAGGAATCTACTCGGAGCACATCCGAACCGGATATTCTGCGCTACCTGGTTCCGGCATTTGGACATCACCGGCTGGAAACAATAAGGCGAGAACAGATGCAGACATTCCTTCAACAAATGGCGCGGACTCTATCGTCGAGCATCGTGGGCCACCTGCGCTGGCATCTGAACTCGATTTTCAAGCTCGCTTCGAGCGATGGAGCAATTGATTTCAATCCTGCTTCCGCACTTTATATTCCGGCTTGCAAGCCATCGCCACAGAAACTTGTCATGACAAAGGATGAGGTTCGAACTGCCTTGAGCGTGCTCGATGTGAGGGAACGCCTTGTCCTACGGATGGCTGTTTTTGACGGTATGCGCCCGGGTGAAATCTTCGCCATTAAGCTCGGCAAAGTCGGGGCGGCTTCTGTGACCATCGATCAGCGGATCTACGGCAGCAATCTGGATACTCCAAAAGGCCGGAAAGGCAAGAACACAACTCGAACGGTAGCGCTGTCTCTTGGCACGCTTGCCGACTATGGGCTTCTCCGAACGTTCTTGGGTGATTTATCGGCAGATTCGTACCTCTTCCCGTCGGAAGCGGGAACACCTTTGCGACCGAATAACCACTGGAAGCGCGAGATGCGCCCCAGACTGGAAAAGGTCGGCCTTGAGTGGGTGAATTTCCAGGTTTTGCGTCGAACGAATGCCAGCCTATCAAGGAAGGCGAATGTTGACGATAAAGTATCAGCGGACCAGCGTGGGCACGGGCTCGGCGTCAGTCTTGGCGTCTACGCAATCAGCGACCTCGATCAGAAAATTGAGGCCGTAACGAGGCTTGAATCGGAGGTAATCGACGCAGCGAATCACGACGATTTCCGGTTGCTCGCCTCACCCACTAGGCAGTCGAAACGGAGTACAGGAAAGGAAACGGAGTAAACGGAGTAACGGCGTGAAATTCAGCTTCTTCTAAGTGACTGAAAACATGGAGCGGGAGACG
>JBBRJC010000264.1:0-5945 GCA_038220135.1 Bryobacterales bacterium
GAGAACCTGTCAATCGGGGACCGTTAACGTCGGTGAGGTAGAACATGTGATCCATCACCTTCGAATTTTCGTAAGCCTCGGCTTTAATACGGTGGATCGCGGTCAGATCAACCTTCTCAGCGGCTACGGCGGTGGTTACCGCGAGTGCTGCCGCTACAGACAGCGCAAGAGTTTTTGGGTATTGCATATGGTATTCAGAGGATAGCAAGGGTTTGTCCGGGTTACAATTTAATTAGCCTTTGAAAATCACCATCTCAAAAGAGAATTACCTGAAGGCCATCGCCGAAGCCGAAAGCGAGGGCGAAACCGTCATTGCTGCGACACTGGCGCGGTGGCTGCACGTTTCCGCACCTGCAGTGACCATGGCAATCAAGCGTCTGAAGCGTGATGGATTAATTTCTGTTGAGGCCGAAGGACACATTCAACTCACCCCTTCCGGTAGTGAAATCTCCACCCGCATTATCAATAGACACCATCTCATCGAACGAATGTTGACCGAGATTTTCGGCATGGAATGGTACAAGGTTCACGATGAGGCGGAGCAGTTGGAGCACGCAGTTTCCGCTGAATTTGAACGCTGCTTAAGCGAAAAGCTCGGTGAAAATCTGGACTGTCCGCATGGGAATCGAATGGATACGGCAACCCCTGCAGCGCGTCGCGAGCGGGGATTTTTGCCACTCGATGAAATGCCGGCCGGGTCTAATGCGCAGGTAGTCAGTGTTTATGAACGCGACCGGCAACTGCTCGAGTATTTGCACGGTTTGGGAATCATGCCCGGCTCCAGGCTTACCGTTGCCGCGCGGAATTATGACGACACACTTACGCTGATGATCGCAGGGAAACCGGTACCGCTTGGGAAAACTGCGGCATCGAAAATCTGGGCGCAAGCCGTCTAGCCGTGCTACTTTCAGGCAATGCGCCTGCTTCTGATTTCCTTAATTGCACTGTTGCCGGTGCTGGCTGAAAACTGGCCGGGCTTTCGCGGTACTGGCGCGCGAGGCATGGCAGAAAGCAAGAAACTGCCCACAACCTGGAATGTGGCAAAGGGCAAGAACATCGCATGGAAAACCGCAATCCCCGGCCTCGGCCTATCCAGTCCGGTCATATGGTACGACGCAATATTTCTAACAACCGCTATCAGTTCCAACCCGCAAATGGTGTTCGAGAGCAAACTTAAGGGAGAGCGCGATGATCGCCAGGACACAGCAGAGCAGGAGTTTCGCGTCATGGCAATTGACAAAAACTCCGGCCGCATTCTGTGGAACCAGCTTGCCACCAAATCCAAGCCGCGCGTACTTCGCCACCCCCACAATTCCTACGCTTCCCCTACCCCGGTAACCGACGGCAAACACCTCATCGCCTTCTTCGGTTCCGAAGGCCTATACTGCTACGACCTTTCCGGCAAGCTGATATGGAAGAAAGATCTGGGCAGTCTCGATCAAGGTGCATTTGATGTTCCCGACTATCAATGGGGCAGCGCTGCATCACCCGCCCTGTGGAACGGGAAAGTGTATCTACAAGTTGATATGAACAAGGGAAGCTTCCTCGCCGCGTTCGATGCTGCCACTGGCAAAGAACTCTGGCGTACGCCGCGCGATTCAAAACCCAGTTGGTCCACACCAACCATCGTCGAAGGCCCATTGCGCACGGAGCTTGTAGCGAATGGCGTGGAGCACATCATCAGTTACGACGCCGAAACGGGAAAGGAATTATGGCGACTGAAGGGAACAAGCATGATCTCAGTCCCCACGCCATTCACTGCCAACGGATTGATCTATGTATTCACTGGCTATTTCCGCTTCCAGCGACGCGCTTACGCGATTCGTCCTGGAGCCAAAGGCGACATCACCGATTCCAAAGAGTCGATCGCCTGGATGCGCGAAGAAGCGCCCTATCTTTCAACACCCGTAGTCAGTGGCGAGTATCTTTACGCCTTTGGCAATCGCGGCAGCGGGATATTGAACGTTTATAACGGCCTCACCGGCGAAACGATATACCAACGCCGGCTGGGCGAAGGAACAGGTGCCAGCGCATCTATGATCGCCGCCGGAGATCACGTCTACGCAATAAACGAGGATGGCGACGTGTATGTTATCCAGCGAGGCAAAGAGTATAGAGAGCTGGGCATGAACAAAATGGAGGAACCCGTTCTGGCAACTCCGGCCGCATCCGGCGACACACTTTTCATTCGCGGGGCAACGCATCTTTTCGCCATTCGCAATCGCCCTTGACAAGCGGATAATAATTATCCTCTAATAGTAATTATGACAGCAGTAACCAAACGCGAGATTTCACACCGCATGGAAGCTTTTCGCCAAAAGTGTCTTGAAAAAGGCTTGGCGTTCACCCATCAGCGGCAAGTAATTTATCGCGCTCTGGCCGCAGCCCACAACCATCCCACGCCCGAAGCTGTATACGAAAAAGTCCGGGCAGAGATGCCAAGCATCTCACTGGGTACGGTGTATAAAAACATCAAGACTTTCACCGAAGCGGGCCTTCTCAATGAGGTTAGTCCGCTTCATGAATCGTTGCGGCTCGATGCGAATCTAGAGCCGCATCACCACCTGATTTGTACCGTGTGCAAGTCTGTAGAGGATCTACCGGTAGAAGCCGTGGAGCCCGTTCGCACTACGAACGCGTTGCCGAACGGATTCGCTGTCTCGCGGTATTCGGTAGAGCTTCTTGGCGTTTGCGCGCGGTGTTCGGCTAATTAAAGATCACAAGGAGAATTTCATGGCAGATTTAAATGGAAGCAAAACCCACCAGAACCTGAAAGATGCATTTGCAGGCGAATCACAAGCAAACCGCCGCTATTTGTACTTCGCAAAGATGGCAGACGTTGAAGGCGAGCCCGACATCGCTGGCCTTTTCCGCGACACTGCGGACGGCGAAACCGGTCACGCTCATGGCCACTTGGATTATTTAAAGAAGGTTGGCGATCCCGCAACCGGCCTGCCCATCGGCGACACAGCTTCCAACTTGAGGGCTGCGGTTGCTGGCGAAACCCACGAATACACGGATATGTATCCCGGCATGGCGAAGTCTGCTCGCGACGAAGGTTTCAGTGAAATCGCCGACTGGTTTGAAACTTTGGCGAAGGCAGAAAAGTCGCACGCCGGCCGCTTCCAACAAGGCCTCGACAGCCTTAGCTAGTCTGAGAGCAATGTGGTGCGGACACTGGTGCCTGCTGTGTCGAAACTCATCCCGGCACAAGTTGCTCAAGTGTCCGCCGCAAATCACGGGACAGGCCGTAGAGGCCTGTTCGATTTATTTCCCAACCCAACAACCGAGACAACAATGGACGTTATTAGAGGTGCCCCTACCCCGGGCCTTACCTACAATCCGAACGATGCCCGCTATTGGGACCCCGCAGGCCTGGCGCAAGAGATAGAACGTGTTTACGAAATCTGTCACGGCTGCCGTCTCTGCTTCAATCTTTGTCCAACCTTTCCTGCCATGTTCAAAGCGATTGACGGCCAGGATGGCGATAGCCGCAAGATCACAGTGCAGGACCACGCATACATTTTGGACACTTGTTATCAATGCAAACTCTGCTATGTGAAGTGCCCCTACACGCCCGATGATAAACACGAATTCCAACTCGACTTTCCACGCCTGCTCATTCGCGCCAATATGCAACGCGTCAAGGCAAACGGCATTGGCCTGCGTGAACGCGTGCTGTCGCATCCCGACGAAGTAGGCACAATGGCCGGGCTCACCGCGCCTCTCACCAACTGGGCCAACAAGCAACCCCTACTGCGCGCAGGCCTGGAGGCGACCCTCGGCATTCACAAAGATAAACTGCTTCCCGACTTCCACGGTGAATCGTTCATTGATTGGGCCGCTGGCCAGCCGGAAACGGCAGGCGATCCCAATCAGGCCGTTTTATTCGCCACCTGCTTTGTCAATCACAACAATCCGCAGGTTGGCAAAGATGCGCTGGAAGTATTTTCAAAGAATGGTGTTGCGCTGAAGTGCCCCAAACAAAATTGCTGCGGCATGCCCGCCATTGAAGCTGGCGACATCGACTTGGCTAGGAAGCTGGCCGCATCCAATGTGGCTTCGCTATTGCCGCACGTCGAAGCCGGCAAAAAGGTGCTCGCAATCAATCCAACCTGCTCCTACATGTTGCGCAAAGAGTACGCCGAATTGTTGGGCACACCGGAAGCAGCAAAGGTGGGAGCAGCCACCATGGACCTCTGCGAATTTCTCTTCGAGAAAAAGCGGGCTGGTCAATTCAATCGTGAATTTCAAAGTACGCCAGGCAAAGTTGCCTATCACCTTGCATGCCATTTAAAGGCCCAGAATATCGGCTTCCGCTCGCGCGATTTAATGCGTCTTATCCCAGGTGCAACGATCGCCATGGTGGAGCAATGTTCGGCGCATGATGGCACTTGGGCGATGAAGAAAGAATTCTTCCCGCTCTCCATGCTCACCGGCAAAAAAGCCTTCGACGAAATGAAAGAGGCTGAACCCGAGACAATGGCCACTGATTGCCCGCTTGCAGCTATTCAGTTCGATCAGGCAATTGGAACTCGCCCCATTCACCCCATTCAAGTGCTCAAGCGAGCCTACGAACCAAACGGTTTCCCAATGAAGATTCAGCCCGTGGAGATAACAGTATGACACCAGTAAGTATTGACGAAATTACCGACATTGCCAATTACGATATAGAGCGTGAAACCTATCGCCCCAAGGTGATGGCAATCAAAGACCGCCGTCGCATTCGCGTTGGCAATCACCTTACCTTTCTCTTTGAAAATCGTGATACGGTGCGCTATCAAATTCAGGAAATGCTTCGCATTGAACGCATCGTAAAGCCGCACGATATTAAACACGAAGTGGAAACGTACAACGAACTGATCCCAGGCGTGAACCAGTTGTGTGCCAGTCTCTTGATTGAATATGAAACGCCGGAAGAGCGCGCTGTTTGGCTGACGAAAGTGCTGGGTCTGGAAAACCATGTGTGGATTGAAGTGCAAGGTCAGGGTATGGCTAAAGCAACTTTCGACAACCGCCAGATTTCCACCGACCGCATAAGCTCCGTACAATATCTGCGCTTCCAACTCACAGCAAATCAGACGGCAAAATTCTCCATCGGCGCGTCAATTGTTGTTGACCATCCCAGCTACAACATGTCTCACGCGCTCTCCAGCGCACAGCGTGCCGAACTCGCCGTTGACATGCGCTAACAACGGCAAGTCTCACAATTTGGAGTAACAACGGCCCCACCCAAGCGAGTTCATTCTTCGCGAAAGGTGAGGCCGTAGCTCTTTCAAGTCGATAGTAGTTTGTCTACTGGTAGAATGATATACTAACGGCATGTCTGTAGATATATTGCAAGGAACCCTCAATATGATGGTTCTGCAAATCCTGTGTGGTGGAAAGGCAAACGGCTACGAATTGGCGAAGCTAATTGAACAGCGTTCCGATGACCTGCTGCAGGTGGAGCACGGCTCACTCTACCCTGCCCTGCGACGCCTGGAGGCTCAGAAACTGATCAAGGCCGAATGGCAAGTTTCACCCACCAATCGCCGTGCCCGCTACTACTCACTTACCGCATTAGGCCGCAAGCAAGTGGTGGTGGAACGGGCGCGATGGGAATCCATGGTGCATGCTATTGGTCGCGTCATGAGGCCGGTTTAGGCCTATGTTCAAAAGCATTCGCAAGTGGTTCAACAAATCTGACGGGCTGGATGAAGAGCTTGCATTTCATTTGGAGCAGCTTGAACAGGATCGTATTTCCGCTGGAGATGCACCCGCCCAGGCGCTCTTTGCTGCACGAAAGAAGCTGGGCAACACAACCATTGTGCGAGAAAACGTTTTTGATTTAAGCCCCATTCGATTGATCGATGATGCGCTGCGTCACATCCGGTTTGCATTGCGTACGTTTGGCCAACACGGCGGAACTTATGGGGCGGCTATCGGCATATTGGCGCTCGGTA
>JBBRJC010000265.1:0-5935 GCA_038220135.1 Bryobacterales bacterium
TTTAATTCCACCTCATCCATGTTCGCCGAATAAAGCCATGGCATTATCGTGAAATTCTCTGCCGTCATCGGTGGCGATCCTTTTTCGGCATAATCCTTGTACTGCCGGAACTTATCCAGAAACTGCTGCTCAGTCCACGAACCCGTGCCCGTATCAACATCAGGCGTCAGATTGGGAGTAACCACTTTCATGCGTTTATCGGATCCAAAAACGTGGCCACCAGCAAGTAACCGGGTTTCATCCACCACGTGATTTGCCTCAGGTGTGTGGCAAAAAACGCAGCCATAAACCTTGGTCAAATACTTACCAAAAGCCACAGGATTTGTTTTATCGGGTGAGGGCACAGATACAACAGGCTTGGGAGAAAACTTGATCATCAACGAAACGGGAAAAGCCACCTCAGTCTTGGGTAAATCATTCTTCACAGGCTCAGTACTACGCAAGAAAGCGATGATCGATTCAATATCCTCATCGCTCATGAACCGGTATTCGCTATAGGGCATGAACGGAAGCAGCACCCGGCCATCATGACCGATGCCTTCGCGAACAGCACGCATAATCTGGCCATCGGTCCAACTACCAGAGCCGGTTTCTTTGTCTGAAGTAAGATTGGGTGCGGTTACTTTACCGGGCAGTTCCATTTCGGCTGGAAGTACTTTACCCTTGGCCAGTCCACCGGGAACAATCGGTTCGCCGAACCGGTCTGCAATTACCACGGAATGGCAGGTAGCGCAGCCTGCCATATGGAACAAATACTTGCCATGGGCGGCACGCTCAGGCGTTCTTGGAGCATTCAAATTGGGAGCCTCGCGCATGTCGGGACCCTTTAGCGCGAGGAAGGCAAAGCCACTGGCCACTACCACAACCAGGCTCAATACAACGTAGAGCAAAACTTTCTTCATCAGAAGATTCTACGCGAAAAAAGCTTACCAGGCGAGTAATTTTTCAGCAGTATTTGCAACATCTTCAACCTGGGGTAAGATCTCGTTCTCAAGTTCAGGATTATAGCCCACCCAGGTGTCGAGCGCCGCCACACGGCGAACCGGTGCATCCAGATATTCAAACAATTCATCGGCTGCGCGGGCAACAATTTCTGCACCGTAGCCGAACGAAAGCGTGTCTTCGTGAACCACCATCAGACGGCTGGTCTTCTTCACGGAATCGGATATACCCTGCCAATCATAGGGCTGCAAAGAACGCAGGTCGATCACTTCAATCGTCTTGCCCGTGCGCGCCTCCACCTGCTGCGCAGCAAGTAGCGATTTTTGTACCAGAGCCCCATAGGTGACGATCGTCAGATGCGCCCCAGCCTTGGCAATGCGCGCCTTTCCGAAAGGAATGGAATACTCGCGCCCCGGATATGGACTCCGGTTATACGGTTCGCGATACAGCTTTTTGTGCTCCAGAAACAGCACCGGATCATCACTCAAAATAGCGGTACGCAACAGGCCAACGGCATCTTGCGCATTGGAAGGCATCACCACACGCAGGCCCGGAATATGAGTAAATGCCACTTCGCCGCATTGGCTATGATAGATTGCGCCACCAGTGAGGTAACCGCCAATCGGTACGCGAATTACCACAGGGCAGGAAAAGCCGTTATGACTGCGCCAGCGAATGTTCGCCAACTCATCACGAATCTGCATCATCGCCGGCCAGATGTAATCGAAAAACTGAATCTCAACAACCGGCTTCATACCCCGCGTGGCCATGCCCGTGGCTCGCCCAACAATGGCGGCTTCGGCAATGGGAGTGTTGAAGCAGCGCTTGCTGCCATAACGGGATTGCAGGCCGTGCGTGGTTTTGAACACACCGCCTTTGCCCTTCACTTTAGATAGATTTTCTTCGCGGCTGCAATCGGCAACGTCCTCCCCGAAAACCACCATCAGCGGGTTGCGGTCCATCTCTTCATTCAGCGTTTGATTGATGGAATCAACCATCGTACGTGGATCACCCTGCGGCTGAGCTTCGCGATCAAAGTGCGGCGAGGTGGGGTCGATCTTGTCGGAATAAAGGAAACGGAGTGCGGAGCCTTTTTCCGGTGGAGCTGCAAGGAGGGCTTGATCGGCTGCCTGCTGAACTTCGATGTCGATTTCGTTCAGCAGGCTTCTAAGTCCCGAGTCATCAATAAGCCCCTCGCTTGTAAGGTATTGTGCGAAGCGGGTAAGTGGATCGCGAAACGATTCAGCTTCTCTTTCGGCAGGGGATTTGTAGAGCTTTTCATCGTCAGACAGCGAATGCGAGTAAGGGCGAATCACATGCGCATGAACCAGCGCCGGACCGTGCCCGGAACGGCAGTACGCCACAGCCTGCGTCATCGCATCGTAAGCGGAAAGGAAGTCCGTACCATCCACTTCAATGCGCATCAAATCAGGAAAGCCGGAAAGAACTTGCGAGATGCTGCCGCCCGGAGTTTGAAACTCAACCGGCGTGGAAATGGCGAATCCGTTGTCTTCTACCAGGAACAAAATCGGCAGCTTTTCCAGGCACGCGGCGTTCATCGCTTCCCAGAATTCACCTTCGCTTGTGGCGCCTTCCCCGGTGGTTACCAACGTGACTTCATCAGAGCCGGGATTCACGTATTGCGAAGCGTGTGCGCACCCAACGGCCTGTACAAATTGCGAACCTGTAGGAGACGAACCTGTGACGATATGCAGTTCCGGCGAAGACCAGTGCGACGGCATCTGGCGGCCACCGCTTTGCCGGTCTGAACCGGCACCAACGGCCTGCAGGAACATTTCAGAAGCTGTGATACCAAGCCCCAGCGCCAGCGCGCGATCACGATAATACGGATAGAACCAATCGTAGCCCGGACGCATCGCCATAGCTGCGGCAACTTCAATCGCTTCGTGACCTGCGCCACTTACTTGAAAGTAGATTTTATTCTGGCGTTTGAGAAGAATTTCCCGGTCATCAATGCGGCGAGACGCCTGCATGAGACGGAATGCCCGAAGCAGTTCCTCTTTGGTTAAGAGGCTTGCGGCGGCGTACGGGGACGGTGCCGTGGTGACGGCGGCCGAGTGCGTTCGTGGCGGCATCACTTGATCATAACTCAGGATTGTAAGGCTTGTCGCAACTCTGCATCAAATTGTCTTAAACCACTGATTTGTTCTGCGGTCGCTTGCTGCTCAAAGTTCTTGGCAACAAAGAAAGCATCGGTGCCGCGCCATACCAAACAGGCAAAACCTTTCTCAGTCATAATGCCGCCGGAACCGATACCGCCGAAGCCGGCAGTCCGCTTTTCGACAAGTGCAACAAACCCGCCCCGCGCCATTACAAAGTGATTTGTAATGGCATCGAAGGGAACCATTTCTATTTGAGCGGCAAGAAGCCGCTCCAGCTTTTTAAGCAGATCGGGACTCATTACATTTTGTAGCGGCCGAGATCTTCGTCGTTCAAGCTCTCCAGCCAACCCAGCAATTCTTCGCCGGTTACTTTTTCGCTAACCGTTGTTGTTGCTTTAGAGTTCTTGATTACTTGCTCGTCTACAAAAATCGGGCAATCAAGCCGCAGCGCCAATGCCAGGGCATCGCTGGGACGGGAATCAACACTGATCAGCTTGCCATCTTTTTCGAGCCAGATGAGAGCGAAGAAAGTATCGTCCTTCAGTTCGTTGACCACGATTTTACGGATGCCCGTTTCCATGCCCATCAACAAAGTTTTGATGAGATCATGCGTCATAGGGCGGGGGGTGGAAATTTTTTCAATTTCGAGCGCGATTGCATTCGCCTCGTACATGCCGACCCAGATCGGCAGGATGGTATTACCAGAGACATCCTTGAGAATGACGATGGGGCTTTGCGTCACCGGGTCCATCATCAACCCGCGAATTTTCATTTCAACTTCCATCTTGATCCTCCTATTTTCATTATGCGCGATGTGCCCATTCCCCAACTAGTGAGTTGGGACCGGCTCGCGTCACTAAAACCGGCAGATAGCTGCCTACAAGCGCTTTTGCCTCTGTTGCAGGGTGTGTAAAATTAAGCGTCTTATTTTCCGCAGTGCGGCCAATCCATTGGCCAGTTGAATTGTTGAGAGCTTCCACCATCACTTCTTCCACTTCGCCAACATGTTCCGCGTAGAGCCGGAACTGCAGCGCGCGTTGCTTTTCCATAAGCATGGTGAGGCGCCGCCCTTTTTCATCGTCAGTTAAATGATCTGGCATCCCGAGTGCCGGTGTGTTGGGGCGCTGCGAATATTTGAAACAGAAAATGGCATCGAATTCAACTTCATCGAGCAACGACAATGTGAGGTCGAAATCCTTTTCCGTCTCCCCGGGAAAGCCCACAATAATATCGGACGTAATTGCCATAGGACGGCCACAGCTTTTCATCCAGCCGATGCGTTCCATGTACTGGTCACGATTATATTGCCGGCGCATGGCTGTGAGAATTTCCGTTGAACCAGATTGCACCGGCAAATGGATGTGGTTGCACAATCGTGGATTGGCAGCAATTGCATCGACAATAGACTTCGTAAAATCGCGCGGGTGAGAAGTAGTAAAACGGACGCGGTGAATGCCAGGCAAATTGCCAACCGCATCAAGCAGTGTTGCAAAATCCCAGCCGGCAGCGGATGGGTCACGATAACTGTTCACGTTTTGGCCAAGCAATTGGATTTCGGTATAGCCGGTGTCAATCAGCCGCTTGGCTTCTTCCAAAACACTGGCCGAGGTGCGGCTACGCTCAGGACCACGCGTGAAAGGAACTACGCAATAGGAGCAGGATTTATCGCAGCCTTCGATGATCGTGATGTAGGCACGAAACGGATTATCACGGCGGGTGAAGGGCGTGTCAAAAGTTTCATCGGTATCAAGGCTGAGCCCAGTAACCCGGCGATCCCCAGCTTCCACTCGCGCGATCAATTCGCCTAGTTTCGTATAGCTGGCCGAGCCGCAAACAAAAGAGACGTGTGGCGCGCGTTCAAAAATTCGTTCGCCTTCCTGTTGCGCAACGCACCCGAGAACGCCGAAAATCTTCCCCGCCTTCGCCTGGTTCTTACCGTGAACAAGTTTGTTGAAAACCTTTTGTTCTGCTTTGTCGCGAATACTGCATGTGTTGTAAAGAACCAAACCAGCATCGTCAACAGATTCAGTTTGATCATAGCCGAGGTGGACAAGGGTTCCGATGACTTTTTCAGAATCATGGACGTTCATTTGACAACCGAAAGTTTCGAGGTAGAACTTCTTCATGCGTAACCCTATTGTAGCTATTTGCGAAGCAACGGATTCCAGCTTTTCATCTTTTCAAGCCAGCCCTCAGCGGGTTTTGCATCTTCAACTTCTTTGAGCTTTTGTGGATCCAGGACCAATTCGTCCAGATGGCGATCTGGTGGGGGCGTGAAGGGTTCCTTGGAAAGCAGCTTGGCGCGACGGCCTTCGAGAGTGTAGGTTTTGCGAATCAGTTTGCCATCGTCATTTTCAACCACATAAGAGAACTGCGGCAGATTGATGATGGTTGGAAAGTGGCCACGAATGTTGCGATCAGAAAAAGCGGTTTCGTAGCGCTTCTTTAAAGCGTTGTAATAGAACAGTCGAACACCATCAAATTCAAAGGTCTGTTTATTATCGGAAAGCGTGGTCCAAAGCCAATGCTTCTTGCCCGATTCGCTTGCGGCAGGTTCGCCCATCGGAAAATACGATGTGATGCGCTGCCCGTTGGCGTATTGCGCAACATCATCGGGAATCTGCATGAACACAAGGCGGAACAGAACCCAGCCAGCACGGCCGTCTTTGGTGCGGACAAGGCTCCAGGCATCGACCGGAATTTCATCGGTCGCGTGAACTGCACCCACGCGGGGTTGGTAATCGAAGGAAAGCTCTTTCCAGTTCTTCGGCAGCGGCGGCCCCTGCGGCATGGGCGGTGGACCGATAGGAGGAACCTTTTCTTCCTTCTTGCCCTTCTTCTTTTTAGTAGGTGGTGAAGGTGGAGCAGCC
>JBBRJC010000266.1:0-5931 GCA_038220135.1 Bryobacterales bacterium
CAGAGCCCCTGGAATTAGGGCTGTGCGCTTAATGTCATAGGAATCGCGCATGTCGATCACGAACACTTCATCGGGGTGATCGCCCATCATGCCGCTGAGCTCTTCGGCAGACACGCGGCCAATGGCGAACTGATGCAGGAAGCGGCGGCGTTGCCAATATTTCCATCCAATGTAGCCAAGCATCGCAATGGCAACCGCAGATAGAAAGCCTGAACCAAAGTTACCTGCAATTAGGGCCACTGTTTCCAACTGCCGGTGGAACAAAGCACCTGCGGCCATCATGCTGCCGGCCCACAGTAAAGAGCCAACACCATCGGCCAGCAGGAACCGGCCAATGGACATACCGGTCATGCCGGCGAGGGGTGGTGCGGCGGTGGATAGCCCGGGCAACCATTTGGCCATCAGCAGCGTGGTCCAGCCGTATCGTTGAAATCCACGCTCGGTTGTTTTAACGCAGGAATCGGGTTCGAGGGAAATGCGGCAGAGCAGTTTTAGCACGCCTCGGCCTTTGGTCCGGCCGATGAGGAACCAGGCAAAATCGGCTATGAGGCAAGCCACGACGGAGCCAATTAGAGCTTCGGGCCATCCGTAAAATCCTCGACCAATCAACGCCCCCATTGCCAATAGAACCGGAATGGCAGGAATCGGCAAACCGGCCTGTTCGGCGAGGACCCAGCCGAACAAAACGGCATAGCCGTGCTTGATCAAGAATTCGAGAATTTCAGTCACTGATTCCGATTACGCCAAGTCAAACAGGATTAGATCTGCCTGTTCGCGCCCTTTAATTGTTAAGCTACTCTCTTCAGATACAGCAGCGCCGTCTCCGGATTCAAGTAGAATTCCATTTAGTTCAATTGTCCCACGGGCGACTTGCAGCCAACCATACCGTCCGGGTACCAATGTCTGCTTCACTTCGGCGCCAGGGGCGATTGCAGCGACCAAAACGGTGGCGTCCTGTTCCAGTTGAGGCGATCCATCTTCACCTTCTGGGGACGCAACAATCTGAAATTTGTTGGTGCGGCCTTCGGCTGGAAATTCGCGATCCTCAAAGCGTGGCTCGATTCCCTTGGCGGAAGGTTGAATCCAAATCTGAAAAAAGTGTACTGACTCGGTTTTTGAATGATTGTATTCGAAATGGACGAAGCCACTGCCGGCGCTCATGAGTTGAATCATGCAGGGCCGCAGTACGGCACGGGCGCCGGTAGAATCCTCATGTTCCAGGGCCCCTTCCAGCACCCAGGTCAAGATTTCCATATCTCGATGGCCATGGCGGGGAAAACCGGCACCTGCGGCGACGCGATCATCATTGATGACTCGCAGCGAACGAAAGCCCATATGGGCCGGGTCGTGAAAGGTGTTGAACGAAAAGCTATGGTGGCTATCGAGCCAGCCGATTTGAGTGTGGCCGCGATCAGCGGCCTTTCTTACGGTGATCATTTTAGTTAACCTGTAAATCGCTGTTGCGAGGAGTACTTTTTTAATACGCTCACTTTGATGCAAGAACAGCCTTTAAGGATTCGAAGGGGGGGATTTACACGCCAACGACAATGATCGGTGTTGTTGTTGGAGCGGTTGAACCGCCTTCCGGTTCAATACTTACGGCAATGGCAGCAGTGTTTTCAAGGTTCACAGCACCGGAGCGAATATACATGGCATTACCTGCGGCATCGGATTGGAATAATCCCGAAGGAACAGGTGCCTTGCCTTTCGGAATCACCCACAACTGATAGGTTTTTCCGGCGGGCAATTGCGCAAGGTTGGAGGCCATCATCATAACGCCGCGTTGCGCATTGATAAATACACGGGCCTTTGGTGGCAACTCAATTTGCTTGCCTGCGGTTACAAGCCTGGTGTCTGGTTCGTTCAGGAAGTTCAGTGCTGACTGCACTGTTTCGAGCGCGGCCTGATCCTTGTCATGGTTGCGGCTAAGGGTACTGATCTGCGCGCGTGCATCTTCCAGCGAATGTCGGCGCTGCACGTCCTGATAACCAAAGTAGAGGGCTACAGCAGCCAAGCTGGCAGCCGCACCTCCCCATAATGGAGACCAACTCCAGAACCAGTTCGATTGCTGCACGCCACCGGCCGAGGCCACAATTCTGGCACGCAATCTGGCAGGTGGTTCAACCACCGGCGTCATTGCACCATACATACTCACCAATTCCACTGCGTGTTTCACGCCAGTGGTACAAGTGCCGCAACCTTGAGCAAGGTGCGACCCAATTTCTCCGCGCTCCGGTTCATCGGAGACGCCCATCGCGTAGAGCTCATACATCTCTTTTAGCTCCTCGCAAGTCATGCGGTCAACGCCTCCCCAAGCTCAGAGCGCAACACCTGCAGGGCACTTCGTACCCATGTTTTAATCGTGCCAAGCGGTTGTTTCATTTGCTCAGCCATTTCAGTTTGAGACAAGCCTTCAAAATAGGCCAACTCAAGAACAGTCTTCTGGTTCTGATTCAGCTTTGTAAAAGCTGCCCGTAAAATTCGAGCTCGATCAGAATTCAACATATCCTTTTCCAGATCACCAAATAAATCGGGCCGTTCATTGCCAGTGAATTCGTACATGTTTTGGGACATGCGCCCCTCAACACTGCGAAGATGATCGATTGCCCGATTGCGGGCGACCGTCATTATCCAAGGTCCCAAGGCGCCTTTTTGATCATCAAATGCATGCACGCGATTCCACACGCGCAGGAACGTTTCCTGCACCAGATCCTCAGTAATACCTGCATCTTTTACGATTCTCTGAATGATGGCGAAGGCCATGCGCCCATAGCGGTCGTAGAGCAACCCCAAGGCCTCAGCTTCGCGGTTTTTTAACCTGCGAGCGATCTCCCGATCATCATTCGAATCGCTAACGGCGAATAGAATTGGAAAAAACAAGATCATGCAAACAGTTCTTTAATCACTTCACCGCCCACAATGGTAGGTCTTTCGGCACGCCCATTGTGCAAATAGTTGAGACGGATATGGTCCAGTCCCAACGCATACAATATCGAAGCATGCAAATCATGCACATGGCAGGGGCGCTGGACCGCGCGCAAGCCAAGTTCATCAGTGGTGCCGATGTATTGGCCGCCCTTCACGCCGCCGCCGGCAAACCACATACTAAAGCCCCACGGATTGTGGTCGCGGCCATCGCCTTTTTCGTTAAACGGAGTACGGCCAAATTCCCCACCCCAAACAACCAGCGTATCTTCAAGCATGCCGCGCTGTTTCAAATCGGTCAGCAAGCCGGCGATGGGTTTGTCTGAAGCGCGGCACCATTTGGAATGGTTCCCTTCAATGTTGTTATGCGCATCCCAGCCGGAGCCGGAGCCGCAATAAAGTTCAATAAACCGGACGCCCCGCTCCACCAGCCGCCGCGCCATCAGGCAATTGCGGCCGTAAGCTTCTGTGGTTGGATCATCCATGCCGTAGAGCGCTTTGGTGGCCTGTGTCTCTTTCGATAAATCCACAGCTTCGGGCCCGGAGGACTGCATTTGATAAGCAAGCTCATAGCTGCGAATGCGTGCATCCAGTTCGCTATCATCTTGCTTGCCGACGCCCCACTGTTCGTTCATCTGCTTCAGAAATGCGAGCTTGTTCCTTTGCCTCTCATCGCTACCATCGGCTGGCTTCAAATTCAAAATGGGAACGTCGCCCTGCCGGAACTGCGTACCTTGAAATGTTGCAGGCAGAAACCCTGAAGCCCAATTCTTTGGTCCGCCGATCACTTCCTTGTCGTCCAGCAAGACGGTGAACGTGGGCAGGTTCTTGTTGGCAGAACCGAGGCCGTAGGTTACCCAGGCGCCCATCGACGGACGGCCTGCAAGAATGTCGCCCGTGTTCATCTGGCAAACTGAGCCAACGTGATTAAGCCCATTGGCCCAGCAGGAGCGGACAACTGCAATGTCGTCCATATGCTCTGCCATTTGCGGGTACCAATCGGAAACCCACATGCCGCTTTTGCCATACTGCTTCCACTTGCGCGGCGAACCCATGATGCTGTTGTTGGCCGTACCCATTGCTGTAATCGGTTTCCCGAAACTTGGCGGAAGTGGCTGGCCGTGCAGTTCATTCAACTTCGGCTTTGGATCAAACAGATCGATGTGGCTGGGGCCTCCTTCCATAAACAGCCAAATTACAGATTTGGCCTTCGGCTTGAAGTGCGGCACTTTGGGCAACATCGGATCGGCCGACTTCGCCGCCGCGTTTGCCTGCTGGCCCATCATGGAGGCTAAAGCAAGGCCGGCAAGACCACTACCAGCATTATTGAAAAACTCTCTACGCGAGCGAACCGGCCAGTGATGTCCAATTTTGTTTAGCATGGCGGTTCCTAATTGATGTACACAAACTCGTTCGAGTTAAACAGCATATGACAGAGGTCAGCAAACGCTGCCTTATCATCGTTCAGCAACTTGGTTTGCCTGGCTAAAAACTGCACCGCACCATTACGTTCTTCTACATTCGGCGTGCGCGCCAGGGTCATCTTCCAGGCCCGGTCGATCTTCGCTTCAATGGTTACGCCTGTGTCGTTCGATACACGCTGGGCCAGCTCATTCGCCCATCCGGTTACCAGTTTGTTATTCAACAGTTCCAACGATTGAGCCGGCGTCACCGTGGTGTTACGGCGTGCACAGCTTTCGTGAGTATCGGGCATGTCGAATGCTTCAAACATCGGGTAGCGTGTATTGCGCCTCACAAATATATATACGGATCTGCGGTTGGATTCGGATTCAACTTCTTCCTTTTTCCATCCACCACGCGTCACGACGCCGGGAGGCATTGGTGGGAATACACCGGGTCCAAACATCTTTTCGTTCAGCTTACCGCTGACTGCGAGCATGGAATCGCGAATACTTTCGCCTTCCAGGCGGCGTCGGTTGTAGCGCCAAACGAGTTTATTTTCGGGATCCTTTTCCGATGCTTCCGCGTTGAAGTCCGCTGACTGCTGCCAGGCATTGGACATCATGATTTCCTTTTGAATCTTCTTCACGCTCCAGCCATTTTGCGTGAACGAGGAGGTGAGGTAATCGAGCAGGGCAATGTTGGCGGGGCGCTCGCCCATTACACCGAAATCGCTGGGCGTCGCAGAAAGGCCGCGGCCAAACTGGTAATGCCAAATTCGGTTAACCATCACACGGGCGGTGAGTGGGTTCTTTGCATCTGCCAGCCAATTGGCAAGTGCCGCGCGACGGCCGCTGGTGTTGAGGCCTTCAGGCTTGACGATTTTGGCCTCGCCTGCATCGAGGATTGAAAGGAAGCCGGGTTGTACTTCGTCCATGGTTGCGTCGTAGGCACCGGCCCGCAGAACGAACGTTTTTGGCGCACCAACCGCTTCGTTATCGAGCATTGCCTGAGCAGTTGGCAACTCGCCGGGGTTTAGTGCGCTGAATGTTTTCAACTCAGTCTTCAGTTGTGCATATCGCTTGGCCGCATCACCCTTCAACTTCTTTGCCCCCTCTTCTGGAGTGTGGGCAATCTGAGGCTTCGCCTTGTAGTACATCTGCCATTGAAACGGAGTGCGTTTTTCAGGAGCGCAATTGATGGCATCCTGGATTTCTTCGGGGAATTTCTCGAAATTTTCCAGATCGAGCTTGGCCACTTCCGGTGCCACCAAGCGGGTCATTTCCCCGCGAATGCCACTGGTTTTGGCATCGTACTCAGCCTGCTTGTTTTTCCATGCGGCCAGTTCCGATCCGCGCGCCAGCACCAGTCCATCTTCAATGCGGGTGTTGGCAAAGAAGGATTGCAGGCGATAGTAATCTTTATGCAGAATCGGATCGAACTTGTGATCGTGACAGCGCGCACAACCGTAGGTGAGCCCCATGAAAGTTGAAGCCACGGTGTCTGTAACGTCGTTCAACAATTCCTGACGGCGCTGCATTAAATTGCGCGCATTGTATTCATCAGGAAAGTGGCGATTGAAACCTGTAGCAACCAGCGCGTTTG
>JBBRJC010000267.1:0-5930 GCA_038220135.1 Bryobacterales bacterium
GTTTCCCGAGGACGGATTGCTGGGGGAAGAGGGTGCAAACAAGCCTTCCACTAATGGGCGCAAATGGATTATTGATCCGCTGGACGGTACGCGTGATTTCGTGCGCGGTAATGGCTTGTGGGCTGTGCTGATGGCGCTGGAAGTGGATGGCGACGTGAAGGCTGGCATATGTCACTTTCCGGTTTTACGGCGCACGTACACGGCGATCAAAGGTGGGGGTGCGTTTTGCAACGACCTGCCGCTTAAGGTGTCGAGCATTTCTGATTTGTCGAAGTCTGTGCTGTGTGCCAATAGCTTGCAGAAGGCGAAGCAGTTTGTGTGGGGGTCGGAACTTGTCGATTGGATGGGGCAATTCTGGGCCGTGCGGAGCCAGGGTGGTGGGCCGGATTGCATGATGTTTATTTCCGGGCAGGCAGACGCGTGGCTTGAGCCGACGTCGCAACCCTGGGATTTAGCACCGTTAAAAGTGTTGATTGAAGAGGCTGGTGGACGGTTCTTCAATTTCGATGGTGGATCGAGTATTTATGCGGGAAATTGTCTGGCCTGTACGCCGGCGTTGGAGCCGGAATTACGCCGGTTTTTTGTGCGCGAGTGATCGCTGATAAAATCGTCCAGGCTAATTCAAAAGCTGCCAAGATCGGAGCCCCAAAAATCTCCGGTCTTTTCGTTTTGAAACTTCCCGCCCACCCTCTTCACATTCATTTCAGGAATTTTACAAAGCCATAACAATTCAATGAATAGCTTAACCGTCTCTTAAGGTGGATATCGCTACATTTGAGATATACGATGGCGCTTCGGCTTTGCCGTGTGCCAAACATCCTAAAAAGTAAAGGCCCTTGCATGAAGTCTATATTTACCCTCCTTGCCCTAACGGTTGGAATCGCTTGCGCCCAAGTGCCGCCCCCACATACCGCATTTGATAAGGATCAAGTGCATGAAATCCGGCTTCGTTTTCCCAATGCTGATTGGTATCAAGTACTGACGAAAAACTATTCGGGAACTGAGGCTGACAACCCGTACTTTACCGCTTCTCTGGAATGGGGTCAGTATAAGTTTGATTCTGTTGGTGTTCGCTTTAAAGGAAATAGTTCCTACAGCGGGTCAAGGACCACGAAAAAGCCGTTTCGGCTGAAGTTGAATGAATTTGTGAAAGGCCAGAAGATTGAAGGCATCGGTGCATTTAATCTGAGCAATGGATTGGGCGACCCAAGCTTCGTCCGTGAAAAAGTTTACTACGAAATGGCCACGGCAATTGGTTTGAAAGCCCCTCGCAGCAACTTTGCATCCCTCTATATCAACGATCAGTATTGGGGTCTGTATGTGTTGGGCGAAGTGGTGAACAGCGACTTCCTGAAAAATTATCTAGGCAAGGGTGAGGACGCAGGCAATCTTTATAAAGGCAATATTGGCGCTTCTTTCGACTATATTGGCGAAGATAAAGCGAAATATAAAGAAGTGTGGGAAAAGCAGACCAACGAAGAGGCCGATGATTGGGCTGATTTGATCGCGCTTTGCAAACTGATCAACGACACGCCAGTGGCCCAATTGCGAGCAAAGCTGGAACCGATCATGGATGTGGACAGCGTCCTAACGGCGTTTGCGCTTGATAACGCCACCGTGAATCTGGACAGCTATGTAGGGATGGGGCAAAACTTCAATGTGTATAAGCGGCCGTCTGACAATCGCTGGGTATGGATTGTTTGGGATCCGAGTCTTGCGTTTGGCGGATTGGGACAGGGTCAAACCACCGCCCAAATGCAGCAATTGATTTTGGAATGGGTGAACACTGGCGTTGGCGGTGGGGGTGGCGCAATTCCTGGTGGCGGCATGCCTCCGGGTGGTGGCGTTCCTCCTGGTGGGGGATTGCCTCCCGGTGGTGGTAATCCTGGCGGGGCGGGTGGGTCTCCAACCCTTGCCACAAGGCCCCTAGCCACAAAGCTTTGGCAAGTTCCAGAGTATAAAGAGCGATATCGTCAGATTTACCAACAATTGGTGAATAAATCCTACGTTCCAGGTACCGTAGTCGCCAGAATGAACACATTGCGGACGATGATCCGTCCCGCTGTGACGGCTGAGCCCGACGCACAACGTCTGGTAACATTAGCTGCCTTTGAATCGGCCATGACAACCGACGGCACCGCTACCGCTGGTGGCGGCGCTCCAGGCGCACCCGGTGGTGGAGGCGGTGGATTCGGTTCTGCACCTGGCCTGCAGCCTTTTATTGACGCGCGTGTGGCGTCCATTAAAACGCAGCTTGCGGCAACTTCCACGCCCAACTTTACGATGAGCGTCAACACTTCATCGCTTGGATTTACCCAGCAATCAGCAGGCACCGCGGCAGCCAGCCAATCGCTTGCAATTTTCGTAGGCGGCACTGCCACTGGAGCAAACTACTCAATCAGCGCGGCCACAGCTTCTGGAGGCACCTGGTTGACTTCAAACATCGCTGGTGGCTTGGCCCCCGGGTCCGTCAAAGTGACTGCAAATGGCTCTGCACTGACGGCTGGCACATACACCGGGTCAATCAATATTTTCGTTTCCGGTGCCATTAATAGTCCCGTGATGATTCCTGTTACTCTTACCGTCACACCAGCCGCTGCGGTTCCAGTTCCGATTATTTCTGCGATTGTGAATTCGGCCAGTTATGCAGCTGGCGCCATCGCACCTGGCGAAATTGTGACCATTTTTGGCACAATCATGGGTCCGGCAACACTGGCTTCAGGCACTTTCAGCAATAGCAAACTGAGCACCACTGTAGGGGGAGTACAAGTCACTTTTGACGGTGTTGCAGCGCCCCTGGTCTATGCCAGCAGTGGACAGGTGAGCGCCATTGTTCCATTTGAAGTGAATTCGTCACAATCCACAGTAAAGATTATTTATAACGGGCAAACTTCGGCTGGCACGGTCCAAACGGTGGCTGCAACGGCACCTGGTATTTTTACCACTGCTTCCAGCGGAACGGGCCAAGGTGCCATTGTGAATAACCTATCGGGAACCAACAGTGCTAGCAATGCAGCGGCCAAAGGGGCCAGCGTTTCAATCTATCTAACTGGGGGAGGGCAGACCAACCCCGCCGGCACATCCGGTGCAGTGGGGCAAAGTGGCACTCTACAGAACATTTCCGCACCAGTGGTGGTTGCAATCGGCGGACAAGCGGCAACTGTCACCTATTCCGGAGCTGTGCCCGGCAGCGTCCAGGGGCTCTATCAGGTGAATGCGACAATCCCGCAGGGCAGTGCAACCGGAATCGTTCCTGTTGTGGTTAGCATCGGGGGAAAGTCAGCACAGAACGGGGTAACGATGTGGGTGAAATAGAGGAAGGATGAAATGGAGCGGGAGACGAGACTCGAACTCGCAACAATTAGCTTGGAAGGCTAACACTCTACCATTGAGTTACTCCCGCCCTTCCTCACCCATTGTATAGAAGCGGGTATTGGAAGGTCAATCGAAGTTTCAAAACGGCTTGTTGGCGAAGAGTTTTTAGAGCTGATTTGCGACCGTTGGGTCCTTAATATTCCCCTCCCGATTTTCATAGCTTTATACCAAATTCAGGAGAGCGTTTTGATAATACGAAGTTGCCGTATAAGTCGTTGTAAAGCAATGTGTTGGGCGCTTCTTCCTGATCCCCTCGCAGACAGCGGCTAACCGGAAAAAGGGCCGCCGCAAAGGTTCTCAATCTGTCATCTATATTTAATGGCTTGACTGGAATAATTGGGTATATAATTGACTGAGCAAGAATGTTCTTTGCTTCAGGAGTCTACATGAATTCAGTCAATTCGTTGCGCAAAGTTGCGCTACTGCTGACGGCTGCGGTTTGTTTCGCCCAGTCTGATAGCACATCAATCAATGGGACGATCTCTGATCCCACTGGTGCAGCAATTTCCGCCGCAAAAGTTTCGGCGCGTAACCAAAACACAGGTGTTGTCCGCGAGGCAGTCACATCCAGCGCCGGTACCTACGTTATCCCCTCTTTGCCATCTGGCGTTTATTCGATAACTGTCGAATTCGCCGGTTTTAAGAAGTTCGAGACAAAGAATAACAAAATCGATGCAAATCTCCCCGCAACCATCAATGCAACCATGCAAATTGGTAGCCTAACTGAGACCGTCGAAGTCCAGGCAACGGTGAACGCGATTCAAACAGAAACCGCTACGTTGGGCAAGTTAGTTGAAGGCAAACAGCTTTCCGATCTGCAGCTCAATGGCCGTAACCCAATCTTTCTGGCGCTGCTGAAGCCAGGCGTCCGCGGCGGATCATTGGCTGGTTTCAGCTTCGATCTCACCTCAGGCGGCTTCAATATCAATGGCAGCCGTAGCCAGGACAATCTGATCACCTACGACGGTGCGGTTGGTATTCGTACTCGTTCCAACGGAACTTCGATCGGCTCTGCTGATCTCGATTCTGTGCAGGAAGTGCAGATCCTCACCGCCAACTTCTCGGCCGAATACGGACGCGCTGGCGGCGGTCAAATCCGCATCATCACCAAGTCTGGTGGTCAACAGTTCCATGGCGCAGTATTTGAAAATTTGCGCAATTCAGCACTTAATGCCAATAGCTGGACCAACCGCCGCAATGGTGTGTTGATTCCTTCGGAAAAGTTTAATCAGTTTGGCTTCAACATCAACGGACCGTTCTATATCCCTGGAAAGTGGAATAAAGATAAGAGCAAAGTGTTCTTCTATTTCGGTCAGGAATATGTGCGGCGCCGTCAGGTCAGCAGCGGTTTGCGGACGGTACCTACCCCCAAGATGAAGACCGGTGACTTCAGTGAGCTGTTGTCGACCAACACTTTCTTAGCTGGAATCCGTCCAATCAAAGACCCGAGCGGGATTCCTTACCCGAACAACATTATCCCACCTAGTCAGACCAGCCCGAACGGTTTGGCATTGATGCGCGTTTTCCCTGATCCAAACCTGGCTACACCGCAAGGCAGCAGCAACTGGTACGGATTGCAGAGTGCACCAACCGATCAGCGCAAGGATACAATCTCTCTCGACATTAATCCGACGGACAAAGATCAAGTGAAATTCCGTGGATCCCTGTTCCATTACGTTGATGTGAATCCGTTCCAAACCGGGTTCCTGATCTCCTCGCGTATTTTTAACCGTCCGAATCAGACTGCGTCAGTCAATTGGACCCGTACGATTAATGCCACCACTGTAAACGAAACCATGATCTCTGCAAGTCGCGATCAAGTGTTCATCGGCATGCAGGATACACCGGCATTCGACCGTACGAAATACGGCATCAACTACGCCTATATCTTCCCTGATGGGAAAGATCGTCAGAACAAGTTGCCTGAATTTGACGCAACTGGTTTCTCTGGCTATTCAGGCAGTCCTTATCCTTCCAGCTCCACTGGCCCCATTTACAACATTTCAAACAACACAACCAAGGTCAAAGGAACACACACGATCAAGTTTGGTGGAATGTTTGAACGCGCTGGTCAAAACGACTACGATCAGATCAACATCTCTGGCGTCCCTGGTGGGACAACCGACCAAAACGGTGGCTTCCAGTTCCGTGACGCCCGTGCTGGTGGCACCGGCGTAGCACTTGCCGACGCTGCTGCTGGTTTGTTCAACAGCTACGCTGAAATCGGTCGCCGCGCATTTACTCCCTACCGCGGCCACATGGTGGAATTCTACGGCCAGGATGCGTGGAAAGTGTCCGACAAACTTAAGTTTGAATACGGCATTCGCTACACGCTGATCCAACCTTACTATTCTTTGTGGCGCAACATGTCAGTTTTCGATCCTTCGGTCTACGATAAATCAAAGGCTGTAAAGGTTGATCCGATTAGCGGCAACCCGCTGCCCGGTGGTGGCGATCCATACAACGGTGTTGTCATTCCTGGTAGTGGTTGGACAGACGCTGCCAAAGGACGTGTACCGCTGGCTGATTCCGGTGAACTGAATCGCTTATTCCGC
>JBBRJC010000268.1:0-5930 GCA_038220135.1 Bryobacterales bacterium
GCGGAGGCATTCCCGCTCTTAGAAATGGAGGAGCGTTTCTCCGCCCTCGTGATGTCACCAAAGCCCCTGTTTATGCGGGTTCCGCCGCTCTCTGGCAATCATCAGGCTGGGAATGTTACCCACAGATTCCCCGGACGAGCCAACAATAAAGGCCTCAGCCGAACCGCCATGCGTGAGCATGGGGATAGCAATTAAATTGGCTAACCGCATGCTAACGCATGTCGGTAAGTAATTTGTTGTCCACTAATTTAGAGAACGCTCAGCTCCTAAGAAACAAGCGCAAAACGGACTCACTTCGGCGGATGCACTTGCCGTGTTTCTTAACTGCATTGCGCCGCGCCGAAGCGGCCTTTGCGCTAGCTAAACCGTAGGCCGTTCCTCACCGGTTAAACCAAATCCTGGCCACTTTGGATCTGCATTCGGGTTGCGCGTCGGCATTACTGCACCCGTGGTTTTCCGCCATTGCACCAATTTCGCCAGCAACCGCTTCGCTACAGCCGGCTGAGGTGCTACCAGATTGACCTTCTCGCTGGGATCATCTTTGAGATTGAATAATTCCAACCGGCCATCAGCATGGAATTCAATCAGCTTCCAATTCTCTTCCCTAATGGAACTCCCTGGCTCACCGCCCTGATTGGAATAGTGTGGATAATGCCAATACAGGGCCCGCTTTTGAAGCGGCTTGCCGGCCAACAGCGGCAATAGACTGAGGCCATCGACAACGCCGTGAGGCACCGCTGCAAGTTGGCAAAATGTGGGTAGGAAGTCGATACTGCAGACGGGGGAATCGATCACTGCGCCAGGTTTGCTTAAGCCTGGACAACGCACAATCAGCGGCTCACGCACCCCGCCCTCATAAAGATGCCCCTTCCCTGCCCGCAGCGGCGCGTTATCGGTCACTGCGGATTTACTCTTGCCTTCGTATCGCAATCCACCGTTGTCTGAAAAGAACACCACCATCGTTTTATCCAGCGTCCCGGTTCGGCTCAAAGCTTCCACAACACGGCCAACACTGGCATCCACGGATTCAAGCATCGCCGCATAAATCGGGTTGTACTTGCCTCCACTGATCAACCGGTGGCGTTCGATATCTGCTTCCCGCGCTTGCAGCGGTGTGTGTGGGGAATAATGTGCCAGATAGATGAAAAACGGATTGGCGTTGTTTTGCTCAATGAACCGAACCGCAGCATCGGTAAGTTTTTCCGGCAAGAACTCTCCATCGGCCAGCTTCAAATTCGGCAGTTCTGAAGGACCAAAATAGCTGGCACCCAGTTTGCCACTCGGCGGCGGGCTCCCCCGATGATTCCCGCCAACATTTACATCGAAGCCCTGATCGGTGGGCAGAAATCCTTCACCACCCAGATGCCATTTACCAATGCTCGCCGACATGTATCCGGCCTGTTTCAACCGCTCGGCAATCGTCACTTCGGCCAGCGGTAATTTTTCCGAGGTATGCGGAGTCGTGATCGGGCCTTTGGGATCGGACTGGCGTCCTGGTATCCAATCGGTCACCCCGGTGCGCGTCGGATAGCGCCCGGTCATGATGCTTGCCCTGGTTGGAGAACAGACTGGACAGGCCGCATAAGCCTGGGTAAAACGCGTCCCCTGCGCTGCCAACTTGTCGATATTTGGGGTGAGCACATTGGTGTTGCCATAACAGCCAATGTCGCGCCAACCAAGGTCATCGGCCAGGATCAGAACAATGTTTTGTTTCGCCGGTTGAGCCGCTGAAACCATACCGCCTGCAAGGGTTGAAAGAAACGTTCGTCGATTGGTCATCCTGATTATTAGAACAAATTCAGGCGCGCTAAAATGCAGAAGATGAGCACACCTAGAATCGTCGAACATCGCATGTATGAATACCTGGTGACCAACGATCCCTCGCGACTTGATCTGGAAGCGATGCACCGCCAGTTACGAACGCTCTACTGGTGTGAGGACATTCCGTTTGACACGCTACAAACTGCGGTCGCCAATTCCCTGAGCTTCGGTCTGTATCACGGGGCAAAGCAGATTGGATTGGCGCGCCTGGTAACTGATTTTGCCACATTTGGTTATCTGTGCGACGTTTACGTACTGGATGAATATCAGGGGCGCAAACTGGGAACATGGATGATCGACTGCGTGATGAAATACCCGCTGATGGCGAAACTGCGGCGCATCTCATTGGTGACCCGGGATGCTCATGACTTGTATCGAAAAGTGGGTTTCGATAGCCCTGCACACCCAGACCGGGCGATGGAAATAGTCAGGCCTGGGATGTACAAAAAAGCTCAACCCATACGGGCGCGAACTAACCGGGCCAACTGATCTGGATGCGGAATGCGCAGCACCTCGAACCCGGCTGCGCGACCACTGGCTTCGCCTGGATCAGAATCCTCGACAACGAGAGCATTGGTTATATCCAAGGTTCGGGCGGCCTTCAAGTAGGGATCGGGATGAGGCTTCAGGCGCTCTACATCGCCGGCTGAAACAAAGGTGTCGAGCAATGGCCACAGGCCAGTAATTTCAAGGACTGGTTTAACTTCATTGGACCCACTGGAAGTAACCACAGCGATTTTGTAGCGCTTCTTCATGTCTGCTACCAGTTGGAGAGTTTCAGCACAAACCGGTGGATTGGCCACTGCTTTTTCCCGAAACAGCTCCCGTTTACTGACGCACAAAGCATCCAGTTGCGCCACACTAAAATCGCGCCCTTCACAAAACAGATCTAACGTTTTACGATCAGGCACGCCGATGCAATTGGCGCAATAAAAGTCCCAGGAAATTTCAACGTCCAAAGGACGAAGGATCTCGCCCCAACTGGCAAAGTGGACAGATTCACTATCGGCAATTACACCGTCGAAATCGAACAAAATAGCTTCAATCAATGAGTTACCGCGCAAACTTCAACGACTGAATCATCTGGGTGAACGTAGGTTGAACATTATTGAAATCGTTTGCGGGAGCAACAAACACGGCCCAAAAAACACCTTGCGGCAAAGCGACCGTGAGCAGCATATCGCTTTCTGTCTGACCTTTGAATGGCGATGCGGTGGACATATAAGTGACCATACTCTGGTAGCCGTCAACCTGAGTACGAGATGGATTCTGAACCACTTTCATGTTTGGATCGCCTTGAGTTAGCGATTTAACCAAGGATTGGGTGGCCGCCTGAATGTCTACGGCCTGACCGTTGCTGGCTGTGAAATTAAATTGCGAACCGTAGCCAAGCTGCATTTGTTGGCCCTGACCAATCGACCCTTTGGCGGGTGCAATGGTTACGCTGCCACCCTGAGCATCCGTCTGCAGCTGCCAGTTATCGGGATAGGCGATTGAAAAAGCGTTGTTTTGCGCTGTCTTGAAGTTTCGGGAGGGCCGCAGTTCCTCGAGGCCGGGCAAAGGTGCGTTAGCAGGAGCAGATGCGGTAGCGGAAGGAGTTCCCTTTTTCCTTGGCGGCGGCAGAGATTTCACGATTGCCTGTGCGCGTGCCAACCCGCCAGCATCATTTGTGTAATCGCGCCTTGGCATGGCAAGGATCTGATCTTCCACGTTCTTTACCCTGTTGCCCGGATTGGGGTGGTCTGACATCATGTTGGTGATCCAATTTCCCTTCCCCGTTTCGGCCTCCAGCTTTTCGAAGAAGCGGGCCATCTCAATCGGATTATAGCCAGCCTGCGCCATGATCTGAGCACCCAACAAATCTGCTTCATTTTCAGCGCTTCTAGAGAACTTCATCATTGCCCCGTTGGCCAGCAAGCCGATTCCCGCAGATTCCAGCGTACCCAGCAAACCGCCGCTGCTACCAGCCATTTGAGCCGCAATTGCGGCTGGGATTTGCATAAAATTAGCCTTTGAAGCTTGATTGGTGCCATGACGTAAAGCGACATGGGAAATTTCATGCGCCAAAACGGCGGCAATCTGGGCTTCGTTGTCAGCCTTGGCGATCAGACCGGTGTGAATGAATGCTGATCCGCCGGGAAGTGCGAATGCGTTCACGGAATTGTCCGATACAATCTTGAACGAGTAGGGAAACTTTGCACCATTTGCCTGGGGTTGAGCGGCCAACTTACGCCCAATGTTCATAATAAAGCCATCAAGTTCAGCATTCTTGACGATTTCGAATTGCTGTTCCACTTGAGCTGCCGCTTCTTTGCCCAGCTGAACATCTTGTTCCGGCGAAAAGAAATTGAACTTTGAAGGTTTGAACTCCTTCAACTTTGGTGGCGCGGGTTTCTTATCGGCCGCAGTGGCGGCGAGAGTAAAGGTTAGAACGAGCAGTAATTTTTTGGTCACGAGCATCCCCCTGTTTTCTATGATGACTCTTTCCAATCTATGCTTTCAAGTCCAATTCCATCGTTCTCCATTTTGGAATTGGCAGATTTACAACAAACCGCTGCCCCAAGGTCCCCAAATTGCTAATGTCATTGCCTTCTGATTCTTTTCAGCTCCAACCGGGAATTGGAGAGTTGTCCCCATGGGTGTGATTGTTCGGACGGCACCCAAACCATATAGATTCACAAACAAGGTTTGCGCATCCGGGGAAAAACAGGTGCCAGCCATCTCAAGGTCGTTATGGATGTTCAACGCAAAATCGAAAATGTCTCCGTTGGGTGTCAATCCTCGGAGGAACTGTTTACCGGCGCCGTCCTCGCAAATCACAATGCCACCGCGCGGGCTAACGGCTATATTGTCGGGAAAGTCCAGCTCATGAATTCCCGGGGATTCGTAAACCAGAGTGATTGTTTCCGCTTTGGGATCATACAACCAGATCTGTCCCACGCTGGCATCACCGCCATTGGTAGAACTAAAATAGAACTTGCCTTTGAAATACCAGATACCTTCAAGCCTGCGGAAAATTGCTCCGCCTGCATCAAATCCCTGCTTGAAAACTGCAGCCCAAGTTACACCATTAATAGCTAACGTGGGGGGCGTTGGATCGGGATTGGCGATCTTGACCCAACTAACAGAAAGGGGTCGGCCCACGGTCTGGCTGATTGCGGTTAGATAATTGACCTCTGAATTCACTTTCAGCATCTCTAAACTTCCGCTGGTGTTTGCCAGTTCGCCTGGAGCTGCCGGCTTTTTAGAAGGCACGAATCGATAGAAACCAGAAACATCGCCCTGGTCTTCAGTCTGGTAAATAATCGCGGTTTCCGGATCAACCGCAACAGCTTCGTGGGCCATACGTCCCATTTGCTTGATTGGAACAGCAAGTGCAGGGCTACCAGGAATGGTATCCACTGGAATCTCAAAAACATAGCCGTGATCTTTTTCCGCTCCGGTGCTTGAAACCGCCTCAAAAGTCTCTTCACAGCTGAGCCAACTTCGCCACGGTGTAACACCCCCGGCGCAATTCCGAAATGTCCCAGTTAAACTCCAGTGCTCCCTTACTTTACGACGTAAACCATTTGGTTCGACTTCAACGGAGGTAGTTCCGCCGCCGGCATATTTATCATAGGCGAAAGACCGGGGCCCATACTCCTTGTCAAGACGAGAGTTTAGAATACCCGCAGAGGTTGAGGTGCTGTTAGTTGGACGAGGTCGAAATCTGGAGGGAGAGTCTGAATCTTCGTGATTCCGAACAAGCATGATGTTGCCGTTGGACAAGGGAAATGCACCCATGCCATCCATTGCTTTTGGAACTGGATAACCATCCGCCATCATGTCGCCCTCATAACTCACAACAGAATATTGAAACCCTGGAGGCAGAGAAAGCTCATTGCCGGCAGGCTTCAGCGGACCATAACCAGAGATGAAGGCTCCTTTTTCGCGCCCCGAGGCAGCCCTTGCCGCGAATCCATCGAAAAGGCCAGGAAGCACAATTGTTCCGGCGGCGAGTTTGGATGCACGATCAACGAAATCACGACGGCTTGTAGTTTTTTGATTCATTTCACACTCCTGGAGGTTTGGATCATATCCCACTACGAGACATATTTCAACATGGTCCC
>JBBRJC010000269.1:0-5916 GCA_038220135.1 Bryobacterales bacterium
GCACTGGCGATTGCGGAAATTCCAACCCCTACCAGCCATTTCGGGCATCCGATGGGCGAAGACCGTAAGCTGCTGGACTGGTCGAAAGTGGTCAGCTATTTCCACGCTCTGGAAAAATCGAGCGACCGCATCAAGGTGGAAGAATACGGCACAACCGTCGATGGCAAGCCGATGGTGGCAGCATTTATCTCCTCTCCATCTACGCTCAAAAACCTGAACAAGTACAAAGACATTCAAGCGAAATTGGCTGATCCTAGAAAGCTTAGTGCGACCGAATCGGCGAGGCTGATCGAACAGGGCAAGTCGGTGGTATTGATCACCTGCTCCATCCACTCAACCGAAGTTGCCTCGACGCTGACAGCGGTCGAATTCGCCTTTCGGCTGCTGACCGAAGACAAGCCAAAATTCAAAGCAATTCTGGATCAGACCATTTTCATTCTGGTGCCGTCACTGAATCCGGATGGTGTTGATATTGTCACCAACTGGTATCGCAAAACTTTGGGCACGGCACAAGAAGGAACAGCGCCGCCAGAGCTTTACCATCGCTATGTAGGCCATGATAACAACCGCGATTGGTATATTTTTTCTCAACCGGAATCGCGAGCCACCATTTCGAAATTGCATAACGCGTGGCATCCGCAGATCGTGTACGACGTGCACCAACAAGGTGCCTACGCCTCGCGCATGTTCGTTCCACCGTGGATGGACCCGATTGAGCCTAACGTTGATCCAATCATCATTCAATGGTGCAACATGTTCGGTGCCGGGATGGCGGCAGATCTGACAACGGCTGGGAAGAAAGGTATTGCGGTAAATGCGATGTACGATTTCTGGACGCCGGCCCGGCACTATCAGTCGTATCACGGGGCGTTGCGATTACTCAGTGAATCGGCTAGCGCGAAACTAGCGAGCCCCATCAAAGTAAGCCCTGATGAGATCAACGAAACGGCGCTTGGTTATAGTCCCAATCAAAGTAGTTGGAATTATATGGAGCCATGGAAGGGCGGTGAATGGCGCATTCGCGACATCATCGACTATCAATTGATCGCGATGGAGAGTGTGTTGTGGCAGGCGGCCGTTCGCCGCACTGATCTGTTAAGAATGTCGTACACGGTGGCACAACGCGCGATCGCCCGGACCGAGCCGGCGGCGTTCGTTATTTCGCGAAAGCAAGCGAACCCTGGGGCGGCTAAGAAATTACTGGAGACTCTGGCATTTGGCTTGGTAGAAGTTGAGACGGCAACCAAGGCCTTTGAAGAAGGCGGCATGAAATACGAAGAAGGTGACTTCGTGATCCGCATGCAGCAACCGTATTCTTCGTTTGCAAAAGCGCTGCTGGAGAAACAGAATTACCCGGACCTGCGAATGTATCCCGGAGGCCCTCCGAAGCGGCCTTACGACGTTACAGCTCACACGCTGCCAATGCTGATGGGTGTGAACGTTGCCATGCTGAAGTCGGCGCCGTCGGCTAAAACGCAAAAGGCAGCGTCGCTTGTTTTCCAACAGGCGAAACCTCGGGCAAACTGGTTGGTGGCATCCGACGTCGATAGCTATAAGGCTGTAAATGATGCCTGGCGCAAAGGCTCAAGCGTTTGGCGTGATGGTGGCACTGGCGACTTTATGGTTGGTGGCAGTGCTCCGCAGGGAGCCGCAAAATTGAAACAGCCCAGACTCGCTTTATTTAAGAGCCACATGCCGATGATGGACGAAGGCTGGACAAGATGGATGCTGGAACAATTTGATTGGAATTTCAAAAGCGTGGGCCCGCGGGATTTGCAATCGGATAATTTGCGGAAGGATTTCGACGTAATTCTCTTCCCTGATCAACAAACTGCCTCTATCGCCGAAGGCTATCGAAAGGGCTCAATGCCCGATGAGTATGTGGGCGGTTTGGGAGATAAGGGGGCGGCGAGTTTGAAAAAGTTCGCTGAACAGGGTGGAACGGTCATTTTCCTGAACCATTCGGCCGAGTATGCGAGCAAGCTTGGAGTGGAGTCGAAGAATGTACTTCGGGGGCTCGCAAACCGAGACTTTTATTGTCCCGGGTCGCTGTTGAATGTGACGTTAGATAAGACCAGTCCACTAGCTTACGGATTACCGGAGACGATTCAGATATGGGCAGAAGCGAGTCCGGCCTGGGATGATGTAAAAGGCGTAGTGGCAAAGTATCCGCAATCTGGCGCACTTGCATCTGGCTGGTTGCTGGGCGAGAAATATCTTTCGGGTAAAGCTGCGTTGTTGGATGTACCTATTGGCAATGGACGGGCGATTTTGTTTGGGATGAGGCCGCAGTACCGCGCGCAAAGCTACGAGTCGTTCAAGCTATTGTTTAACGCGATACTGCATCCCTAACCATCTAATTTTCGCCGGGGAGTGCTAATTTCAAGGACTCGCGGCTATGGATGAGGTTTGCCCCCAAACCGGCTTCTCGCCCCATACAACGTTGAAGGCAGAGAACGTATTTTCGCCTCAAACCACGTTCATGCTCCACGTCTCACCGTCGCCCCAAACTACGTTCGCTCCTCCCGCCATGGCTACGTGATTCGTTTCTCATCATAAGAGACTCCTTAGAAACATGCGCAAAACGGACCCACTTCGGTGGATGCACTTGCCGTGTTTCTTAACTGCATTGCGCCGCGCCGAAGCGGCCTTTGCGCTAGCTAGGTAAACCTGAATTCCGATGTTGCTCGGTAGGTCCCTCGATCATGATTTCGTTCCCAGGGTTATACTTAAAAGCCTAAGTGAAGAGCGTCGGCAAGAGTGCCGACGCGGCAGACACGAGTGTCCGCGCCACAGTTAACTACAAGACTTGTTCAACTTCGGCAGGTCAGGTTTAAGTATTAGCAGAGCGCTTGCTGGTGCGCGCGGTTCGTATCGTTTTCAATTTAACAGCCCGGCACCAACCGTAAAAATGTCAGTTTGAAACGGGTAAGAGATTCCGGTGTCCGGGTCAGTGCTGGGATACCGTCCGTGCTGAAAGCGTGTTGCTGTCTTGGTCAGCCGGACTCTCACTTGATCATCAAGTTTAGTCCGGTTGAAAAACGAGGAACGTCTGGGCGTGAGCTTCGGCAGTGCGGGTAATAGGCTCGGCATAACCACCGCCCATTGTGATCACGAAGGGTACGTTCAATGAACCTATAAAAGCGCGTACGCGACGATCACGCTCTTCGAGACCAGCCATTGTAAGTGACAACTTGCCAAGACGGTCTTCAGCAAAACCATCGACGCCGGCCTGATAAAATATAAATTCGGGAGCAAATTGACGGACAGCGGCCAGCGCCGGGTTAAGTGCATCCATATAGTCCCCGTCGGTGGTTCCATCGTCCAAGGCAACATCCAAGGAGCTTACTTGCTTGCGAAATGGGAAGTTATTTTTTCCATGAATTGAGAGCGTAAATACGTGATCTTCATTTTGAAAGAGCACAGCAGTGCCATCACCTTGATGGACATCTAAATCAATAACTGCAATTCTTCGCCGACCAAGCAATAGACGAATGGCAACAGCGATATCGTTAAATACGCAAAATCCAGAACCTTCCGCGTAGAAAGCGTGGTGCGTGCCGCCGGCCATTACACCGCCAAAACCGGTCTCCAGAGCCTGTCTGGTGGCCGCCAGAGTGCCGCCGACACTGGCTTGGGTGCGGAGCACCATTTCCGGCGACCAGGGAAAGCCGATGCGGCGCATCACGGCAGGATCAATTGATCCGTCGATGAAGGCTCGAACATATTCCGGGTCGTGCGCGGCTGAAATCTCTACGGGACTGGCAAGCGGGGCAGGAGTAAAAACAAAACCGCCGTGCTGCGATAAGATGTCGCGCAGCAGGCGGTATTTGGTTGCTGGAAATTTATGCCCCTTGGGCAGGGGCATTTCGTAATGATCGCAGTAGAAGAGCTGCAGAGCTACCTCGCCCAACTATCTTTTCGTTAAGTCGCGAATCAGAATATCTTTGAAGCGCATATTACCCGAGCCACCCGAGTGGAGTTGCAAAGAAATGCCGCCATCAAAGGACTTCGGATTGGGATCGGTATAATCCACCATCACAACACCGTTGAGACGGGCGATATAGCGGTTGCCTTCCACCTTAAGCAGATATTCATTCCAATCGCTTTGACGAACAACAGTTTCATTTTCCGGCGAAGGCCACACTAACCAAGCCCGCCCATCCCCATAAATGCCACCGGTATGTTCGCCAATGGTGCAATCGATTTCAAACTGCAGGCCTTGCGTAATATCCGGGGTACCGGGCTTAAATTCAGAATGGAAGAAGACGCCGCTGTTGCCATCGCCCTCACATTTGAACTTCAGAGAAAGATGAAAATCTTTGTAGTTCTTTTCCGTCTTCAAATAGCCATAGGATTTGCTGATGGCCATTCCGTGAATGGTGCCCTCTTCAACCATCCATTTTTCTTTCCCAATTTCAATCCAGCCTTTCAGGTCTTTCCCATTGAACAGGGGAACCCAATCGGTGCCAGGAAGCTTTCCATTATGCACCCGCGGGCCTTGGGCCATCGCGCCAAGCGCACTAATCATTACCAGCAAAAATATTCGAAGCATGTTCAATATCATAGATCACGCGCCAAGCTCTTGGCGAAGCACCCCGGCAACGGATTCGGCGAAACGTTCCACATGTTCAATTTCCGGACCCTCCACCATCACCCTGGCAAGCGATTCGGTGCCGGAATAACGCACTAAAACACGCCCTTTGCCGTGGAAGTAGCTTTCACATTCCCGAATTGCAGCCATTACTGGCGGCAGTTGATCCATAGGAGTTTTTTCGCGAACCCGCACATTGACCAGTCGCTGCGGATAAATTTCCAGCCCAACGCCAAGCTCGTCCAGACTCTTTCCCGTAGCGGCCATCACTTCAAAAATCCGCACGGCAGTCAACATTCCATCGCCGGTGGTTGCATACTGATGAAAAATGATGTGGCCGGATTGTTCGCCACCAATAGCACCGCCGGAGCGGATCATTTCTTCGAGAACGTATTTATCACCAACCGCTGTGCGCACCAACCGAATATCTTCTGCACTCAGCGCTACTTCCAGCCCCATGTTGGACATAACAGTGGCCACCACGATATCGCCGGGCAGTTTGCCAGCCGCTTTCAAGGCACGAGCGCAAATGAGCAGCATGTTATCGCCGTCAATGAGGCGGCCTGAGGCACTAATGAGCATCGCGCGGTCAGCATCGCCATCGAAAGCTACGCCAGCATCGGCATTGTGCCGCACCACTTCTTCAGCCAGGCGTTGGGGATGCAATGCTCCACAGCCAAGGTTGATATTGCGACCGTTGGGTTCCGTTGACAATGAAATGACTTCGGCACCCAGGCGTTCAAAAAGTTCGGGAGCCAAGTGCGATGCTGCGCCATTGGCACAATCAAGCACCAGTTTCTTCCCTTTTAGCGATCCGGAAAAACTGGAGGCAAGAAAATCAACATAGGCGGCATCAAGGCCTTCATCTACTATCAGATCTTGCGATTCAGGGGTTACACCTTCGGCAAGAGCTGCAAAAATCGCCCCTTCGATTTCAGCTTCCTTGGCGTCGGGCAATTTATAGCCATCGTGGCCGAAAACTTTAATTCCGTTGTCCTGAAATGGGTTGTGCGATGCAGAGATCATGACGCCGGCAACAAAATCACGGGTTCTGGTTAGATACGCCACTCCAGGTGTAGTTACCAGGCCTGCAAAGCGTGTGGAAACGCCGAAGCGTGCCGCCCCGCCAGCCACCATTGCGGCAATCCACGGGCCGGATTCGCGTGTATCCATGCCGATCACAATTTCAGCGTGACCGCCTGCGGCTGTGCGCTTGGCCCATTGCCCCAATGCTGCACCGATTGCAAAAACAGTCGCTTCATCGAGAGGGTAGGCACCAGCCACACCGCGAATGCCATCGGTACCAAATAACTGACGTTTCG
>JBBRJC010000270.1:0-5915 GCA_038220135.1 Bryobacterales bacterium
TGGTTGCAACTGGGCGACAACGCATATGACAACGGCACCGATGACGAATACCAATCAAAGGTATTTAACGTTTATGGCGACATGATGCGTAAGAGCGTAACCTGGCCAACCATCGGCAATCACGATACGGCGCAATCGGCCACACCGCCTTCGGCAATGCCCTATTTTCAGATGTTCAGTTTTCCTACGGCGGCGCAGGCTGGGGGCATTGCTTCGGGCACGAAGAACTACTATTCATTCGATTTCGGAAACATCCACTTTGTTTGTTTAGATTCGATGGCATCGTCCCGCACGGCTGGCAGCGCTATGTTGACCTGGCTGCAAAACGATCTTGCTGCCAATTCCAAAGATTGGCTGATCGCTTTCTGGCATCATCCGCCATACACCAAGGGAACGCATGATTCCGACGGGGATTTGATAGCTGGAGAGATGCGTCAAAACGTGCTGCCGCTTTTAGAGAATTACGGAGTTGATTTGATTCTTGGTGGCCACAGCCACGTGTACGAACGGTCGTATCTGATCGACGGGCACTACGGACTTTCTTCCACATTCACAAACACGATGAAGAAAAACGCTGGCAGCGGCAGGCCGGCGGAAACAGGTGCATATATGAAACCGCTGCTTGGGCCCAGTGCTCATCAGGGTGCGGTTTATGCAGTTGCGGGAAGTTCAGGCAAAGTGGGTACAGGGTTGCTAAATCATCCGGCGATGTTCATTTCCATGAGTGCGCTTGGGTCGATGGTGCTGGATATCAACGGTTCGCAATTGAATGCAAAATTCCTTGGCGATACCGGCGCGGTGGTAGATAATTTCACAATCGTTAAAGGTGCCACTGCGAATGCGCCGCCGACTGTTTCTGTAACCAGCCCTGCGCCTGCGGCTACGTTCAGCGCACCCGCATCCATTGCGATTGCCGCGAATGCTGCTGATGCCGATGGCTCAGTGCAGCAAGTGGAATTCTATCAAGGCACAACATTGCTGGGTACCGCCACAGCGGCACCATTCACGTTTACTTGGACTGCGGTGCCGGCTGGAACTTATTCGCTTACTGCGCGTGCCTACGATAATTTGGGTGCGGTCACCACTTCCAGTGCTGTTCCCATTACCGTCAATGCGGTTGCAGGTGGTAGATCAACAACGATCATTTTGAAGCGCTCCATCTGGAAATATCTGGCTAACGGTACAAATCAGGCAAACGCTTGGCGTTCCAGCCGGTTCAGCGATTTTGCCTGGCCCAGCGGTGCCGGGCAATTGGGCTATGGGGATGGGGATGAGGCTACGGTGATCGGCTACGGCCCAGATCCTAATGCAAAGTACATCACCACATATTTCCGCCGTACCTTTAACGTGGTGAACCCGGCCGCTTACGCAAGTCTGAAAATCAATTTGCTTCGCGACGACGGTGCGGTGGTCTACCTGAATGGGGTTGAGGTGATGCGATCAAACATGCCCGCCGGCGTGATCGCTTACAATACGCTGGCGACTACTGCTATTAGTGGCGATGAGGAATCGACAGTTTATGTAGCTGGCACCGCACCCAGTTCGCAATTGTTGGCAGGCAACAATGTGATCGCGGTTGAAGTGCACCAGAATGCGGGCACAAGCAGCGACCTCAGCTTCGATTTGGAGTTGATTGGGACTACTGGAGTGGCGCCCAACAACGCACCTAGTGTTTCCATCACCAGTCCAACCAACGGGACAACGGTAACTGCGCCTGCAAGCATTACTCTCACTGCCAGTGCCGCAGACAGCGATGGGATTGTGCAAAAAGTGGAATTTTATCGAGGCACCACGCTGCTTGGTACGGTCACCAGCGCGCCCTATACTTATGTGTGGAACAATCCGCCGGTAGGCGCTTCAGCCATTACCGCGCGCGCCTATGACAATCTTGCGGCCTCCACTACCTCGACGATTGTGAATGTGACGGTGAACCCGGTCCCGCCTGTTTCTCTGGTGGCGAAAGGTTCAGTTTGGAAGTATCTCGACAACGGGACTGATCAGGGAATGGCGTGGCGTGTCGCCGCTTTTGACGATACTGCGTGGGCAAGCGGCGCGGGCCAATTGGGGTATGGCGATGGCGACGAGGTTACCCTTGTTGGCTATGGCCCTGACCCCAATGCGAAGTACATTACCACCTATTTCCGGCGAACGATTACGGTGAGCAATCCGGCGCAATTCACCTCACTTTTACTGAACCTGTTGCGTGACGATGGCGCGGTTGTGTATATCAACGGCACCGAAGTTTTTCGCACCAATTTGCCCGCGGGCGCGATCAATGCGGCCACGCTTGCGCCCACTGCGATTAGCGGTGCTGAGGAGTCAACCGCCTACGTGCAAGCGACGTTTAATGCCTTGGCGTTGGTTGCTGGAACCAACGTGATTGCGGTGGAGATTCATCAGAACGCCGGTACCAGTTCCGATATCAGTTTTGATTTGGAGTTGATTGGTCATCCATGACCCTGCGGCTTGCGATTTTAGCTGCGGGGATCGTGTTTGCGCATGGTGCATTTCATGAGCAAATTGAAGCTGTGAACAAGGCCATCGCACAAGCTCCACGCAATTCGGCGTTGTATGTGAAGCGCGGTGAAATGTATCGCATGCATGGTGATTGGGTTACGGCTGAATCGGATTTCGACCGCGCGCTAGTGCTTGATCCAAATGCTGCCGAGGCTATTCTAGGGCGTGCGCGCATGGCCGCAGACCGTGGCGGATTGATGCAGGCTTCGACGTTGCTTGGCGAATATCTTGTGGCGCGACCCAAGTCCGAAGTAGGTTTTGCGCTTCGCGCTGATGTCCTGAACAGGCTTGGTAAATGGAAGGAATCTGCGGCTGATTACGAGGTTGCTATCCGGCTTTCTACAGAACCTACGGTGGATTATTATCTGGGTAAAGCCGAGGCCTTATCGAAAATGGGCAACGATGGGGCCGCTATCGAGGCGATCGACTCTGGAATTTCCAGGCTAGGTGCTTTGGTGACGCTGGATCAATGGGCCGTTGATTTTCTGGTGAAAAAGAAACGCTGGAACGATGCGCTGAACCGTCATAGCCGAATGGTTGCATCGGCGCCGCGCAAGGAAAGCACACTCACCCGGCATGGCGAAATACTTGTGGCGGCTGGCCGTTCTGCGCAGGCGAAGGTCAGTTTTCAGGCAGCACTTGCAGCGTGGGAGCACCTGCCGGATCGCCTGCGTACGACACAGGCTATGCAGGATTTACGGATTCGTATTGCGGCTGGAATTCGGGGAACTACCAGGAAATAGAGCTGCGCTTCTTGCCGAACCATTGCGTTATGTAAGTATGGAGCTTGTATTTTATTTCGCGGCCCTATTTGTTGGATTGGCACTAAGCTTTACCCTGCGGAAATTTCCGTGGCTGGGCATCGTGCGCGTTGTCACTTTTCTGCTTTTCTGATCTCAATTCCCCTGCTGTTGTTCGCTGTGTTGCTTGCAGGTATCTACTTCACCTCATTCGTTGAGCCCCCGAAGTTGGCTGCACTAAAACGCGATTATTCTGAGGTGAGGGCGGATATGGAAACCCTTCTTCGTATGTCAGGCGAAGACAGCAATTATTGGCGCATTGCCCCGACGTGGTTCACCCACAATCAGGAGAACCGGCAAGGGCCGCAGATTCCGCTGCCGCAAGCTCGCTGGGACTTGTACCGCAAGCTTTTCCCCCAAAATGGCATCAAACTCGGAATCAAGCGATACCGTTCGGGGGACGTTTTTATCATGGCCGATGGCGCCGGCAACTGGGAAGGTGGGCACAGCACAGGTTACTTGCATTGCGCATCAACTGCTGAGGAAATCGATGAGCAGCGGCCTTCTGCTTGCGTCCTGAATCAAGCGCAGGGGGAGCGGAAGTATGTTCGAGGCTCTAACGCGTGGGGCTATAGGTTTGAAAGACTCGCAGAGCATTGGTATGTTTACGATGAGATTCGCTGGTAGAAATGATCTGGTATATTCTTTGCAGTGGCACAATTACATCCAATTGCCGGTAAGTTACTTGCTTTTGCCAAAATGGTGTGGGCATACCTGCGCTCAGAGCAGTTTCAACTCATGGCGCCGACTCTCATTGTGATATTGAACATCCAGCGAATAAGGCTTCTTGCTGGCAGCCTATTCGAGGGCACATTACTCTATGAATTGCTTGCAGGTACCTTCATGGTTCTTCTCGTTATAGTCGTCGTTGTGCAATTCCTCCAGGTCATCTTGAAATGGTTTTACCCACGCGTGCTTTTGAAATATCCTGTACTTCTTGCGGTTATGCCGTTAGCCTTGGCTTATTCGTCAGTTGAAATGTTGCGTCCATTGGCCCGGTCTGCAGGGTACTCAGCCAACGGCAAATTTGGATGTAAAAGTATCACCGGAAGAGTGTTGTTGCCCCCCATTTCCGATAAAAGTGTCAGATGTATTCCGATTTCTGATGGACAGATTGAACCCATTCAGGTTAATGGAAAGTGGGGATTCTTTAACTCCTCTTTCGACGTGGTGATTCCACCGCAGTTCGATGAGACCAAAGACTCTCATTTCGGAGGACTAACACCGGTACGAAAAGGTGCTCTCTGGGGTTACATCGCGAAGTCAGGTGAAGTGAAAATCCCGTTCCAATTTGAGGATGCCGACAATTTCCGCTTCGTGTCGCCCACGACGGCGCGCGTCAAAAAAGGCGGCAAGTACGGCCTCATTGACCGTCAAGGCCAGGTAATAGTCGACTACATATTCGATGAGGCGCAGTATCTATATCTAAGTGGTTCTGATGATTTGATGGAAGTCCGTGTTGGAGATCGTTGGGGTATTGTAAATGGCTCCGGCAGTATCTGGTTGCACCATCTATCCACTTTCCTCCATCGAAGGTGCACAACCTCAATTACGAAAAAGCTCAAAATAGAGTTGTCATGCTAGATCGGTTGCTTGGTGCATTTATCGTTCTAAACGAAGACCTGCCCTGGCAGCAATGTGGAAAAGTCTGGACCACGGCGGCTACCTGCGACTAGCTCTTTTGCCAACCGCCCTATGCGCCCTGCGCCAACTTCGCCGTAAGAAACCAGTTGAAAACGCCGCGCGGAGACGGGCCGAACGAGTTAACCGTCACCTTCGCCAATGCACCCTTTCTGAACTCCACTTGCAGCCCCGGCGTTGCCAACAGAAAGCCCAACAGCTGCCCCATCAGTGGTTCATGGCTGGCCAACAGAATCGCCGGTTCCTCACGCAATGCCCGTATATCGTCCCACGCTTCCCGCGGCTGGCTCATCGGCTTCAGCGCGTAAGTTTCCACAATATCGTGCTCAACCTTCAGAATTTCTTTGGCCAGATCTGCAGTCTGACGCGCGCGAATATAAGGGCTGGAAAGGATCATTGACGGAGACACGCCCGCCTTTTTTGCTACCCGCAAAACTTCACGAAGTTTTTCGATACCCTCGTCGGTGAGTGCGCGATTTGAATCATGTTGGCTGAGGTCGCCTTCTTCGGCTATGCCGTGGCGGAGAAGATAGATATCCATGGATGACGCCCCAATTGTGGCATACTCGGAAGTCTTGATGACAGTGCGCGAAACAATGCTGGAACGCGTGGCGTTTTGGGCCACTTGCGGTGCGGTGGTGTTGCCGGTTGTTTCCATCGCCGATTGCCAGATCCTATTGGTTCTGGCGCTTTTGGCGCTGTTGCTGCAACGCAGAAAATTGGAACTCCCCGTTTACTGGCTGCCTCTCAGTCTGTTTTTCGCAGGCACGGTGATCGCCGCACTTGCCTCGGAAGCACCTATGGCCGGCATGCCGCAATTCAAGAAATTCTTCGTCTTCCTGATTGTGCTTTGCGTGGCCAACACAATTCGCAGCACCCTTCAGGTCCGCAGTATTTTCCTGGCAATCATCGGGGCTTCGGCACTGTCTTCGGTCTGGTCGTTGGTGCAGTATTGGC